>JAEYSJ010000372.1 GCA_023434855.1 Bacillota bacterium
ACATAATTCTTCGTACAATGTGCCCTGCCCAAGGCCCGCATCCTGCTCGACATAGCTGATTGTTTCACCGGCAGGCAATACCACCTGTCCCTGGTCCGGCGGCTCCAATCCCAGCAAACATTTGAGCAACGTGGTCTTGCCTGTGCCGTTGCCGCCGATCAATCCGACCTTTTCTCCCCGACGCACCTCAAAGCTGACCCCGGTAAATAAAGTATCAATACCAAAAGCCTTACCTAAATTGTCAACCCGCAATACTCCCATGTATCCACCTCAAATAAACAGACGCTAAACTACGCCCCCATTTCTATCAACTCTTATTATACCCACACCTCGCCAAAGCCGCAAATATTTTATCCAAAAAACATTCTACCGCCAAGGCCGCCAAAAACGCCAAGAAATATTACAAACGTCAAAAGCCCCTCTGACGTTAACGAGGGGCAGAAAAAATAACCTTCTCGGGCCTTATTCAGAAACTTCGTCTTCAGCTATGCGGCATGACGGTTCATCACACAGCATAGCGCAATAGGGACAACACACCGTATGAATCCCCTGACCGGCGAACTCTCCGCCGCAGCGGCTGCATTTATAAAAATGCCCAGCAATATCAGGCTGCCTATTGTACATATATCTTCGCCTCCTGTTAATTAAAAAGTATATGCCGCAACGGTAAAAATATGCAGATTAATTCTATATTGGGTTTTAACACTTGCCATTTTGGAAATAATTTGATAATATAGTTGCGAACATATGTTCCATAAACTATTGAAAGGAGTTTCCAATGATAATACCTGAGCAGCTTCCTGCGCATCATCTTATCGCAGCTGTTATACCATGTTACGGTTCAAATGGCGACAGTACTATTATTATTACTACTGAAGGAACATGTATAACTACCCGCATGAGCATAAGAACAATTATACGGCGTTTGGCAGCCAGGCAGGCTACCGATCTGGCAGCACTGAAGAAATGCATAGCCGGCGTCACTGAGCAAACTATTTTACATCCCCTGCCCCTAACGCCACGTCTTGTCCTCTTCCCGGTAAAGACCCGCAAACCGCGGGCAGCAGGCGATACCAGTACCGGCTACATAAATTTATATGCCGTTACAGGCATTAGCAAGAACAAAGGGTCAGGCACCACGATAAATCTCTCCGGCAACACTAAAGTATCCACACTTTGGAGGATTTCAACAGTCAAGAAACATATGCAGTTTGCCCGCCTGGCAGTTTCCCAGACAACAGCTTCCGTCACGGATACTCTGCGTGAAAATGGGATCTGCTATGTGGCAGGGCTTGCACCAATTGCGCAAAAACTGGCAGAGATTATTCACGAAATTATCCTGTTTAAGACTGCTTCACCATTATCTCCCGTCCATCCTGACGCAATAAAGCGCACACCGCAACCATAAACTCTTTACAGGTCAGACGTGCTCCCAAGTCCAAAAAATGCACTACCGCTCCACGGCACAAGGGAAGCGCTTCTGTTGCCAACCGGGCGTTGTCCGCAATATTCACCACTTTTATTGTAGAATAATCCTCTGCCAGCCGGTCTAATATCAACCTCGTCAAATCACTGGAACTACAGTCCGCCACTACTACATCACAGGAAACGCTTGACTCTTCCACTTCTTTCATCACATAACGCATCGTATCTTCAATTTCCTGTTCCAAATTCCTGACCACAATAAGCAAACTTATATTGGAAATTGAGTTTAGTTGGGGATGAAGCAGCCAATCCCAAATGTCTTTAATAAAGCACCATATGCCATACATAGCTAAGGACAGCATAATCACGCTTGCGGTATAGGAAAAAAACAAAATATCCTACCCCCTTTGCTAAGGATAGGATACTATATGCAGAATATTACGAGTATGTGAATCGTAGCTTACACAGCTAACGCCTGGATAAATATTAAGATCATTTATAATTCCACTATTCTGTGTTTCAAGGCATACAATACCGCCTGGGTGCGGTCAGTAACGCTAATTTTGCGAAAAATATTGGTTAGATGGTTTTTTACGGTTTTTTCGCTTAAGAATAGCCGTTGGGCAATTTCGTTATTGCTTAAACCCTGGCAAATTAATTTAAGAACCTCCACTTCCCGGTATGTTAGCCGGTCTTCGTCAGGCGGTTTGGCCATATCCTGTTTTTTCTCTTCCTGGCGGTTGATTTCGCTGAACAGCATTCGCGCCAAGGTCGGGTAAATGAAAGATTCTCCCTCATATACCAGACGAATGGCTTGTACCAGCATGCCGGGCTCAATATCTTTTAAGAGATAGCCCACCGCACCGGCCTTAATTACTTCCAGCACATAACTTTCGTCATCATGAATAGTAAGAATAACAACCTTGGAAGCAATCTGGGAAGCAGTAATTTGTCTGGTAACCTCAAGGCCATTTCCCCGTGGCATATTTATGTCAAGTAAGATGATATCCGGCGCCAGTTCAGCGGCCTTCCTGACAGCTTCCTCACCATCTGCCGCTTCGCCAATAACAATAAGATCAGATTCAAGTTCCAGGACATTTTTTATACCTTGTCTCAGCAATGCATGGTCATCAGCAATGAGAATTTTTATCGGCCCCATAATTCACCCCCTACAACATTTATTTGACGATACGTGCTGTTAAAAAGATAATTACTTCATTTTCATTTTTAGAGTTATTAATATTTTTGAATAAACCGCCCAAAAAGGGCAAATCACTTAAGAATGGCACTTTACTCATGGATCTTATTTCTTCCTTGCCAATCAGTCCTCCAATCACCATAGTCTCACCATCCTTAAGCCGCACCTCCGTATCGGCTGAACGCTTGGTAAATTTGTAAGCTTTCATTTCCGTAACCAGCATCGGTGTGCTTACTTCAGTATGCACAATAGCCGTAATCTGACCGTCAGCATTAACCCTAGGGGTATATTTAAGAATAATACCGGCATTTTTGTACTCTATTGAGGTTGTTGTAACATTGTTCGTCGTCGTGGTAACAGGTATAGGAACCTCATCCCCAATATTAATGGATGCCTCTTTGCCATTGATTGCAGTTACTTTTGGCCTGGCCAGAATATCCGCACTGCCGTTGGCGATCAGGGCATTGATTTTCGCCTGATAGTAGAACTCATAAGGATACCCTCCGGGACTTTTACCAAACCGGATGGTTCCTACCATATTTCCCTTATCCCGGGTAAATTTGCCCGGCGAAGTCTGCGTAGTTACAGCATTGCCGTTACTGTCAAGCACGGTCTGATACTGCGGCGCTTCATATTCAGGGTAGTTTGGTCCCTTGCTCCATTCCCATTCTATGCCCAGATTCTTACTGGCATCTTTACTGATTGCCACTACTTGCACCTCTAGGGATACCTGATCATAAGGAATATCCACTTCTGATAATATCTTCTTAATTTGCCCGGCTTCATCAGGAGAGCCGCTAAAGATAATGGAATTGGTGGCCTCATCGACTTTCAGGCGGCTTGAAGAAGCTTTATCTGGCTGCGGATGAGCATTTTTCTCTGTCAAAGTTTTAGTCACTATGCTTCCGTCTTTTTCCCGTGTGGTGGCTTTTCTTTCCGTTGTTGTTGACGGTTGATCATTTTGCTGTCTTTCATGCTGAACTTTTTGCTGATGCTGGTCTTTTGTGACAATATCCAATAAATCCACAACATCTGCTGCCCTGGCGTACTGAAGCTTAAAAATATGTATTGTCCCAAAACCCTTATTTATCTGATCAGCGGTTCCCACCACAATAACATTGCCAATGTTCTGATAAATAAGTCCCTTTGTTTTAGCAACAATATCAAGGGCGGTCTCAAAAGGAATATCAGTCAGTTGAAGAGTAATCCTGCCTGACACCAATTCATCCACCACCAGGTTAACCCCGCCGACAACTGCCAGAGATTTTAACACATCCCGCACTTCAGCATCAGTGACATTCATGGTAACCGACGGAGTTGCCGCCCGGACCACCGGAGAAAAAGCAAACAGCACGACTATAACTATGACAACGTGTTTCAAAAAACACGCAGCATTAATAAATGGAGGATGTTTAAAAATTTCCATTCTTATCACCTCCCTACGATGAGAACCAGCTTGTCATCTGGTCCCCATAATGTCGCCGAGTCTTCATCCACCGCTGTCAGCCGGTATGGACCGATAAAATCACCTATCTGATAGGAACGGCTGTTGCCCCCATAACGGATAATAGCCACTCTTGCATTGCCCCCGCCGACAACGCCGTCAAGAGAAAGCCGGGCATTCGGCTGTTTTGAGGATGAATGCGGTTTGGCTTTTACCGTACTGGGTGTATTTTCTGCAGATAATATATTCTTATTTGCTCCATTGTCCGGTTGCCGGTACTCGGGCGGAGCCAGAAAAGGATCCCGGACAGCAAATTCCGGCTGGTATCCCTTTGGCATCGCAGGCTTGACTGAAATATTGTCAACTACCGCCTGACTGTTTGGCAGATTAGCCACTGGTCCGGCACCAGTCTCTCTAAAGAAATAATAACCAATACCTAATACCAGCATGCAAAATAATAGAATAATCGCCAGCCGCTGCCTGAGGGTAACATTAGCTATCAATGCAGCAGATTCATTGTGGTTCTCCATGATAAGAGATTCACCTACCTTATTTTCTACACAAACATAAAGAAATCCTGTCGTTACCGGCAGGATTTTGTTGGAAATTAGCATTTTTTCGGAAAATAGTACAAATTTATTTTAAGTCCTTCAGGCGTGGACCCATGATACGCTTATACGCTTCAACCCCCGGCTGATCAAAAGCATCAATATTGGCAAGTTCGCCTTCATAGGCAATGGACAAAGCCAACATATACAAAAGCTCACCCAGATGATAAGCATTCAGCCGCGGCAACACAATCGTGGCATTGAAACGGCCGTCCCGCATAAGCGCTTCGGCATTGGATTCCCTGGCTATGTCCAGTGCCTGGCTGAGACGGATTGAAGATATTTCGGCAAGTTTAGCCACATCAGGAAAAACGTTAGGAATAACCGGGTCATGTTCCCACTCTGCAACCTTAACGAATTGAACAACTTTGTCTTTTTTGCCGTCCTGGTGTTGTTGGGTCTGGGCATGCATGTCGGTAGTGCCCACTGCCACAATAGGTGTACGACCATAAAATACCTCCCGGCCATCCCGGTCGGTGCGCTTGCCCAAGGACTCGGCTAAAAGCTGTATATACCACTCGGCTACCGATTTTAAATAATCGGCATAAGGCATAAATACCTCAATATTCCGCCCATGATTCTCCGCTGCCAGAAATTTCAGCACAGCATTGAGCAGAGCAGGATTACCCCATATTTCTGCACTCCGGCAGGATTCATCCATAGCTCGGGCACCGGCTAAGAAAGCGTCAATATCAAGCCCGATGCACGCCGCTGTAATCAGGCCCACTTCGCTGAAAATACTAAATCTGCCGCCGACCCCGTCAGGCACACTAAAAGCAAGCCAGCCTTGTTTATCCGCCAGGCGTTTCAACAGGGTAGCCTTTTCACCAACCACCGGGTCGGTGACCGCCACCACTTCAATCTCCACCAGCGGCACCTGGCATTTCAGCGCTTCATAGACGACCATAAAATTTGACATTGTATCAAGGGTTGCCCCTGATTTAGAGATTACTATCAATACTACCTTATACGCTCCATTGCTGCCATGGACCTGTTTAAGCTGTGCTTCATTTACCAGTTGGTCAATCAGCTCGCTGGTGCGGCGAGCATCAATATTATTGCCGCTAAAATACAGTTTGGGATAGCCATTGCGGGCCTCCCTGGATTTCGAATTCCAGAATTCCCCGCAATGTATATCAAAAAACACTTTATTCCCTAAGTAAGAACCGCCAATACCAAAAGAAACTACCATGTCTACTCTGTCTTTCAGAGATTGTCCAAAATCTTTCAGCCGCTGTATGGAAGCAGGTGAGTTAAGGTTGCCGTCTTTAATATATGGCAACTGGCTGAACAGCACCTTCTCCGGCTCACCATCCTTGGAAAGATGCCCCCGCACCTCTCCCGTCGCCCGCATATGCTCAACTGCAGCGTGTGCCTGGCAAATACGCCCGGACAATCCTGCAATGTCGGCTTGGGTAACCTTGCCCTCGCCGTAGAGATTGGCATAATCAAAGGTAACTCCTGAATTAAGTGTTAAGCAAGCATTATTATGATCAGGCATAATAATCAGCTCTCCTTTGTCGTTTTTGACGCTGATGCATTCCCGTTAATTAATGGCTTAACCGTGTTTAACAAATATCTTAGGAATTTCTCCCTGAGTTCCGGCCGTTTTAGGGCAAACTCCACTGTAGCTTCCAGATACCCTTGCTTATCACCGATATCGTAACGGCGTCCTTCAAAATTAAAGGCATATACCGGTTTCTGCATCGCCAAACGCCGTAAAGCATCAGTCAGCTGTATTTCTCCGCCACTGCCCGGCCGAGTATTTTCCAGCAGATTGAAGATCTCCGGTTCAATAATATACCGGCCCAGTACTGCCAAGCGGGACGGCGCCTCCTTAACCGGCGGTTTTTCCACCAGGTCCATTGCCCGCCATAAATTAGGCTTAATTTCTTCTGGAGTGACAATGCCATAGCTAGACACCTTCTCCTGCGGCACTTCCTGCACCCCCAGAATGCTGCCAGGGTAGTCCTCATAAACATCCATCAGTTGGCGGAGAGCAGGTACACCGGAGTCAACAATATCGTCCCCTAATAGTACAGCAAAAGGCTCCTGCCCGACAAACTGTTTGGCACACAGTACAGCATGCCCCAGGCCCTTTGCCTCTTTTTGGCGTACATAATGAATGGTAACCTCCGACAGTTCTTCCACCATTCCCAGTAAATCATATTTCCCCTGGGCTTTAAGTGTCACTTCAAGTTCCACTGCCCGGTCAAAGTGGTCTTCTATCGCCCGTTTATTGCGGCCGGTAATAATCAGGATATCCTCAATACCTGACTGAATGGCTTCTTCGATAATATACTGAATGGCAGGTTTATCAACAATAGGCAGCATTTCCTTGGGCTGAGCCTTAGTAGCCGGTAAAAACCGCGTACCAAGCCCAGCCGCAGGAATAACGGCCTTTTTTATTTTATGCATTTTGGGCATAATATACCGCCTTTCGTAGAATTTCTTTTAATCTTGCCGGACTTCCCACCTCGGCATAAATCCGTACAATCGGCTCGGTCCCAGAAGCCCGGAACATGACAAAGCCGTCTTCCAGAAATAGTTTGCAACCGTCAAGACAGTCTTTGGACAAAATCTTTATGTCACCAATAAAGGCCGGTGTATTGTTGTATAATGTAGCCATTAAACGTTCTTTTCTGTCCATTGCGAGATGTAAATCTTCCCGCCCATAATAGAGCCAGCCAAGTTCATCCATCATTTCATCCAATAGCTGACCCAGCGTCTTGCCATAAGCGGCCACCATTTCTATGAGTAAGAACCCCAGCATTATTCCATCCCGTTCGGGAATGTAATTTTTAACACCGATGCCGCCGGACTCCTCGCCGCCGATTAAGATATCCTCACTTAGCATAAGCTCCGCAATATATTTAAAGCCGACAGGTGTACCGTATACCTTTAAGCCGTATTTTTCCGCGGCCCGTTTCACCAGTTCGGATACGGTAAAAGTCCGCGCCACACCACCGCGCCAGCCCCTTTTTTCTACCAAATACTTAATCAGCAGCGCAAAAATCTGGTTAGCCGTGATAAACCGGCCGTCAGCATCCATCGCGCCAATCCGGTCGCCATCCCCGTCAGTCGCCAGTGCCACGAAAGCTTTATGCTCCGCTACCGCCTGGCGGAGGGCCGCCAGATTCTTCTCAATCGGCTCCGGATTAACAGCGCCAAAACCGGGATTGTACTCACTTCTGATTTCCACCAGGTCCAGACCGTACTCTTTTGCCAGTTCTGCAGCATAACCCATAGCTGCGCCATGCATCATGTCAAATACAATTTTGCCTTTGAATCCGGACATTACTTTTTTATCAAGCAAAGCTTTAACATGATTCAAATAAACCTGCTGCGGCTTAAATCTCTCGACTGACGAAGGCATAGCTGTTTTGGGAAAGGCCCTTCCCGTTTTCTCCAGCTTGCGGACATATTTTTCAATCTCGCCGATAATTTCCGGTGAAGCCGAGCCGCCGTAGGGTGCCTTAAATTTAAGGCCATTATACTCCGGCGGATTATGACTGGCGGTAATCATTACCCCGCCTGCCGCCTTGCGGTCCACCACCTGCCAGGTAAGGGCCGGCGTGGGCAGAATACTATCAGCCAGCCAGGTCTTGATTCCCCTGGCAGCCAGGATCGCCGCACAGTCTTCAGCATACATCCCGGATAAAAATCTGGCATCATAACCCACAACAATACCTTTATCAGCCTCGTTACGGCTCAATATATAATCAGCAATTGCCTCAGACACCAGCCGGACATTATAAAATGTAAAATCCTCACTAATGACTCCCCGCCAGCCGTCAGTACCGAATTTGATCATGCTTGAATCACTCCTGAATTTTTATAACATTTACCGCTGCGTATTATATAACCCATAATTCAACATTTCAGTTTTATATTTTTCCTTCGCTAGGAGTTTGTTGCAAAAGTCATTTTGGTGCAAGCCCGTCCACAATATATCTACATTTATCTAACGATAAACCCTATATATTTTGGACATTCGGGATGATTCAAGGGTTTTGCAACAACCTCCTAGACCTATTTTTCATTTCAATTAGCCACTTGTTCAATAGGGGAGAATAATCTTTCAGCCTGCTATATATTTCAACGGCCAATGATTCATTATAAGTATGCACAGTCAGATTCCGATCGTCAGCCATGACCAGCGCCATGGTGGCTTCATCGTCATCGAGAATTCCAACTTCCCGGCAAGAGCGGATAGCGCTCTTAGGTGATGCTGCCTCAATGCCCTCGTGTTCCGCCAGAAAAGCTTTGGCAGCCTTCCATACTGCCTCAAAAGTAAATTCGAAACGCTGAATAGCTGCATCGCGCTCTACCAAGCCCGGATTATCCAAAGCCATGACTTCCTGAAGCCTGCAAACAGCCTTTTCCGCCATCTCTAGCCTTTCGAATAGTCTTGCCAAAGAATTCCCTCCTCCTTCACTTTTTGTGCCAGCATTGAACCCGCTTTCACCAAATCAACTACATCTACCCGGTAAGGAATACTTGATTCCTCCAGTAATTCGCGAATTTTCATAAAGATTTCCGGAGTTACATTCCCCTGGTGCTCAATTGCAATATCAATATCCGAGGTCCGTTTTTGCTCACCGCGAGCCCATGACCCAAATAGATATATCCGAGCATCAACATTAGCTAATCCTGTAACAATCAAATCCCTTACCTTAGTCAGTTCAGTTTGTCCAGCCTGTTGCGTTGATTGTGCCATATGCATCCCTCATCTTATTTCTGGCGTTTCTCTATCTTCACTCGCACCGTCCGTAAATATCATCAAATCTTACAATATCATCTTCATTCAGATAGCTGCCATTTTGCACTTCGATAATCTCCAGCGGGATTTTCCCCGGGTTTTCCAGGCAGTGCCTTGTTGACTGGGGTACGAAAATGCTGCTGTTTTCATGCACCATATGTACTGTATCACCCACCGTCACTTTGGCGGTGCCGCCAATAACAATCCAGTGCTCGCTGCGGTGATAATGCAGTTGTAGGCTTAAGCGTTGGCCGGGGTTAACCACAATTTTTTTCATCTTGTAGCCCGGTCCTTCCCCCAGCACCGTATAACTGCCCCATGGACGGAACATGGTAGTATGCTCGGTGGCCTCACGACGGCCGGAGTTTTTCAATTCACTCACCAGGTCTTTTACCTTTTGGGACTCGCCGCGTTTTGCCACAAGGATAACATCGTCGGTTTCAACTACCAGCACATCTTCCAGACCAATACCGGCAATCAGCCTGCTGCGGCCCAGCATCAGAGTATTGGAACAATCAATAGGCATACAGTCCCCTTTTACTGCATTGCCTGCCACATCCTTGTCCAATACATCATAAATAGCATCCCATGACCCGATATCATTCCAGTAGGTAGTAAGAGGAATAGTAACTACTTTTGATGATTTCTCCGCGACTGCGTAGTCAATAGAAATGTTGGGCATATCCTCAAAATGTGCCAGCACTTCCGTCAAAGGAGCAGCTGCAAGATTAAAGATTTCCGGTTGAAGGACACGCAATTCATTAAGCAATTCACCGATGGTAAATACAAACATCCCCGAGTTCCAATAATAGTTGCCTGCCGCCAGGTACTCCGCTGCAGTTGCCTTGTCAGGCTTCTCCCGGAAGGATTCCACAACATAGCCATGGCCGTAAGGCGCACCGGCCTGAATATAGCCATAACCGGTCTCCGGCAAGTCCGGCTTAATCCCAAATGTAACAATTTTCCCTTGTTCCGCGATATCAATCGCCTGGCGCACCGACTGGGCAAATACCTCTACCGGACGGATAATATGGTCAGACGGCGTCACCACCATGACCTCATCATTATCCGCTCCCAGTGCATCCACACAATACCGCGCCGCCAGCGCTATCGCCGGCGCCGTGTTTCGCCCTACCGGCTCAAGCAAAATATGCGCGTCTTTCGCCCCGCAGGCAGCCAGTTCTGTCTGAACATGATGAATATATTCCCTATTGGTCACAATTACGATGTCACTTGCTTTAGCCACAGGTAAAAAACGCATCACCGTCTGCGCCAGCAGTGACTGCTCATAGCCAAGTTTCAAAAATTGCTTAGGATAGCAAGTTCGGGATAAAGGAAACAAACGAGTTCCTCCCCCGCCTGCCAAGATGATTATTTTCAAATTCGTCCCTCCGTTACTATGATAACAACTCAAATTATTATGGCATAAAACTATTTCTCTAATGTAACGAATACTCCTTCTTTAAAACCGCCACTCTGCTAAATTATACCATAAAAATATAAATGCAAGGCTGTCTCTTAAAACATCCCTGCGGCGAAGATCCCCAGATATTCATGTAAAGCTAAACCCGTATTGAACAATCCGCCGAAAGACGGGGTAAAATTATTAAAATATATGCCAGTGCAAGCACTTGTCAGATAATCCGCCGGAAAGGTCCGAACACTGATATTTTGTTTATGAAAATTGAGTACAGCTCTTTCCATATGAAAAGCCGAGGTTACTAAAATGGGGTCCTTAAAATTATTGTTCTCAAGTAACTTACCAACATATTCGGCGTTTTGTTTTGTGTTCAGACTGGCATCTTCCACAATAATTTTGTCATCAGGCACACCCAAATCCAGCAAAATTCTCCTGGCAATCACCGCTTCCCGGCCGGTATCCTCAAATACCTGCCCGCCGGAGACAATAACAGGCACACCCAGTTTTTTATACAACCGGACAACAGTGAGGAGCCGGTTGGCGGCGCTTCCGGAAAGATTGCCAACTCCGCTGACATCCGGCGTATCCAGCGTAGCCCCGCCACCTAGCATAACGATTACATCGCCGGTTACCTCAGGAGGTGGGCTAAATCTGCTCTCCAGAGGCCTTAGCAGTAAATTACCGAAATAGCCAGTAGAGAGTAAATAAAAGATAATAGTGACTATCCCCAGATGTTTTGCGAATCTGTTATTTTGCCTAAATAATAGTACAGATAACAGCCCCAAAAACAAAATTATTATACCTGGCGGCAAAAGAAAGCTGGCGATAAATTTCAAAAAATATATTAGCATTTCAATATTCCTCCATGCTGCTATTCATCCAATCAACTGTCCAAATACTCCTTGAGAGCTGCAGGCCATTCTCTGCTGACATAACCATTAGT
>JAEYSJ010000375.1 GCA_023434855.1 Bacillota bacterium
AAAAAAGTGGTATAAATTTAGCTTTTAAATCGCTATTTATACCACTTTTTCCTATTATTTATCGTTTTATTTTATATAGTTAAGCCATTATTATGGAAGATTTTGTCTTAGTGCGACAGCCCCTTTCAACTTTCTATGAACCATTGTCCAGAATCGTGGAACAGGTATACCTCTTTGCCATGAATCCTGCAAGTATAGCGCCTACCCTGACCGCCCATTTTAAGGGATGCCGCCACTCTTACGTCCATCACCTTATCAACAGAGTATTTGCGCCCGTCTTCCCATATAATCGACAGCGGTTTTATTTCCCCTTGTGGGTTGTGTTCCGCTATTACAGTTATAAATGTTTTAGCCATATTACTACCCCTTTACAAGAACATATGTTTTGTATGGATATTTTAGAACAAATGTTCTCTTTTGTAAAGCGGCAATAAATAGAAAAACCGCCCACCCTGAAGGATGAGCGTTTTCTTTACTGAAGCATGTTAAGGATTTTAAAACGGTCTTTAGTGATTTGGTATGCTTGTTCAGCTTGCATTTTAATACCGTGCTCCTCTAAAATATATGCAATCTCCCAGTAGATACCTTCCTGTGAAAGGTTTTGTTCTCTTTCTAGTAGTGCAGCATATACAATCTTGTCAATTACACTTTCGGGTAAAGATTCATTCATTTCCAATACCTCTTCTTTTTCGTTCGTCTTGCGCGGCCTTCCTACCTTTACACTTGAGCGATAGTCATCTAAATCCGCACGCCAAAACAGCCGCCCTTTTATCGGTACAATACGACCTAGCTTTACTTGCTTATCGAATCCCTGCTTAGTAATTCCAAGATACTCCTGTGCCTCTGGTCCAGTAAATACCTCGTCAGCAATAAACGTCTTTAATTCATTATCATTCTTGAATGTACGCTTCATAATCTGCCCTTCAACACTATCCACAAATAGGCTAGATACAGGCCGGTTATAATGCCTAAACTGAATTGCCTAATTGTTCCCATATCCCACTCAGTATTGAAATATCGAATCGCTAATAGAATCGGCGTACCAACTAAGAAAAACTTTTCTACTTTACTCATTTTGTTTAGGGTGATATATTTAGGATAAGTAGGGAGGTTTACCCTCCCCTCTTACCTGCTCCGGTTTACCGCTGACGCTTGCGAGGCTTTTTGCGGTTCTTCCGGGGCTTTCTCTTTTGCGCTTGCCTACCTAGTTCTTTTGCTACTGCTATTAATCCAGCAGCTACAGTTACTAAGTTTGCCGCGACTTCGAGCAGTTCTTTCTGCTCTTTCGTTATCACCCTTTTCTCACCTCCTCTATGTCTATATTTTACCATTAATTTCTGTCTTTTGTCAACTATTATTTTGTTTGGTAAAAATAAAAGGCCCCAGACCGAAGTCCGGGGCGATAATTAACGGGTAAGCAAATACCCACCTGCAGCAGCACTTATAATCCAAACTATCCGCTCGCGCTTACGAGCGGTTTTTTCTTTGTCTATTTCCTTTTTATGCACAACAGCCTGCTTTTCTAACTCTTGATTAGCTATAAGCCGCGCCTGGGCATTGGCCAGATCTGTTACATCAATACGGGCTGTAGAAGTTGTAGAAAAGCGTAGCTCACCATTTTCACCAAGCTTTACATCGGGCTTCCCGGATACATTCGGCACCTCTACCTCCTGCCCGTTTACTACAGCAATCACCTTGCCTTGCTTCTCGACAAACTGCAATACCGCTCCCGGCGTACTAGGAGCCTGGACCGCTACTTCCCGTATTGTTTCGGTCTTAGTATTTATAACTTGCGGTATTGGTGCTATAACTGCTGGTTTTGCCGACTGTTCTTTAATGTGCTGCTTCCACTCCTGATACTCTGCCCTTGCAAAATAAAGTAGGACTGCCACCACGACAGCCCCTACAATGTATTTCCAGTTATTGCGGATAAACGTTTTTGCTGTTTCCATTCTCCTTACCTCCCGAATGGGCCGCTACCATAAGGCAGTACCCCGTATTGCTCTAAATTTCGGCTGGCAGAATATTGGTAAGTGTTTTCTGCCCGGTTCGCATACCCGGCTGCGTACTGTTTGCCTACGGATGCAGCTAGGTAGTATTCATGCTGAAATAAGTCTCGCAATGTCAAAAGGCTTCGCAAGTCGCGATAGCCTGCACGATTACGCAAAAATATCCTAACTACGTCGTGGCTGGTCGGACACCATATACCGGCATAAATAAAGCACCTGCTATCATCCAAGGTAGACACTTGCTTTAATGCTGGCACGTAATAATTAAGACAATCCTGTGCAAGTATAATATTTTGCGCTTCCTGGCCTTGTGGGGATTCCAATAGCTCGGAAAGCGCGTCTAATTCACCACTGCGCCTAATATCGGAATACGTTCGTCCCGCAAAATAATCACCGCCGTTAATATAGCTCAGTAGCAAATCACCCCGGCCTCCAAGCCCCTCCCACTGGGATATACCTATGCTGGGATAATCCCCGGCAGTGCTGCAAGACACGCTGCCGTAATTGCCCTCTACACCTGTTTGCCCAATGCCCCTCGCTATTTCATAGGCCAATTGTTCATCTGTCATTCTTTGGTCCTCCTTCAATTTGCCGCCAAGTGTCTAGCCCGCGCTTGATTGTATTGCTACCTAATTGCAATCCTAGAGCCGTAAGAACCTTGTCCAGCATAGATGTAAGATTCACAGCCGTATCTGGATATAAAAGCATGCGATAGACAATTACTAACACCGTAATAGCTAACATCGCAATAATGACGCGGTTTAAGGATATGTCCTTTGCTTCATTCGTTTCAGATAAAACAAGAGGCAGGTTATTAATTACCTGCCTGAGATTGTGCCAGAACATTATACCCTGCCCTCCATTTTATCCAGTCGCTTATGGGCTGATTTGCTGCTTTCTTCTACAACGACAAGCCTTTTATCAATGCATTTTTGCTCATCGGCTACCCGCGAAAGAGTATCTTTCATTTCGGTTATCGCTTCTTTGAGCGAATTAATAGAGGTTTGTAGAGGTTGAACGATTACCAATTTTACCAGTCCTGCGGTAGCCCCCACGATTGTAATGATTTGTACGGTATTGCTTAACGTTAATTCCACTCTCCCGCCTCCTATTTAACAAGCATTAACACGGCTCCCCATGTGCTACCTATAACCGTTAACCAAAAATCCCATTTATCCGGTGTTCCCTTGCCGCTGTCGTTGTCCCATTGTTCCTTTAAGCGGCCTATGCTGACGGTTATTAGCCAGGCTAAGATGACGGCCAGCAATGGATTAACCAACGATGCCAGAAATATGGACAGGTTAACGCATAAGAAAAAGCCGCCCAAGAAGTGAGCGACTTTATCTATGTGCGCGTTAAGATATGTTAGAATTTTATTAATAATTTATACAACCTCCTTTATAAACCATAGGAAAATATTGGTTCTTGTCGAATTTTCACCTCTGAAAGGAGGTGATACTATGAACCTTGAGCTGATGAAAGAGTTGGAAGACCTAAATAAAGTTAGTGAAGAATTAGGCTTACAACTCAATACTAAAATTGAATCCACTGTCAAACGCTTAGTCAACCTTTCTCTTGAAGATTTTGAGCTTTTTTTCAAGAGCAAAGGATTTCAAGTACAAAAGGATGATCGGAACGCAACTGCATCTTATGGTAATCTTAAGGCCAGTCTTGCGTCTCAATCTAAAGAAGGAAATATCGGATATACCTTTGTCTTTGATTTAACAGTTGGTCCGGAAAAATATGATGTTATCTTTTCCTCTGAGCGAAGTGGCGTAACATCTTCTACTTATAGCGTCCCCAGCGACCCCGATGAAAAACTAAAACAAGAGATCCGCCGTGTCAAAGAGAGCAATGATCGTGCTTTAAGTAGAATTAACAATTTTGATACTGAGAGTTGGCATCTGACTTTAAGAGCACAAGCAAAAACAAAAACAATCCAAGATCTGTTCCAATCTCGCCAAACAGAAAAGAAATTCTCTACAATGTACGAGTTATTGACCTTTCTTACCACTGAACAGAAATAACCAAGTTATCAACTACATCTAATTCGAGCCATGATACTATTCGTTGAATAGTTAAATCATCAGCACTTTCTAGATTCTGATAACGATCCAAACGGAATGAACTCAAAGGTATTTTTACATGTGTTGGCCGCCCTTCAAGTTCTTGCTTGAGCGCGGCCACTTCTTTTTCTAACTTAGCAATCTGGTTCAGTTTTTCGTTTCTTTCTTGGATATTCATAAATACACCTCCAATAAAAATAAGCCCTATTCAGGCCACTTTATATTTGCTAATTCTTCTACTGTTTCAGCAGCTTCTATCTGCTCCCTGAGCGCCCTGGCTGTTTGGTGCAAACCATCCGAATACTGCGCTAAGGCAACAGACATACCGACAACCTGCGCGGCATCCATTTCCACGGCGGTATTATCCTGCATAGTCCAGGCCAGCGTGAAAGGGACATTTGCGGCAATAGCGGCCTGCGCCGCCTGTACAGCTATGGCTATGCGCTGAACGCTTACCGTGTCAGAGTCGAGTATTTTGCCTAAATATGGCACGCCTGCTTGCTCTAAGCGGTCACGTTCGATTCTTACGCTGTTCCATTTGCGGGTTTTAAGTTCTTCAATTGTTGGCATGTATGGTGGTTTTTCAACCGGCTTACCGTCTTCCCCTCTGACATACATATTAGAGGAATAAAGCGCCTGTTCCTCTGCTGTTATTGGTATAAAACCTTCCGGTATAGACGGTTCAAATGTGTCTTCCTCATAATTGATTATAATAGTACCAGCTTCAGCGGTTATTGCGGTAATGTCCTCGCCCGTTTCCGGGTCTGTACCTACTACCGTGACGATTGCTTCAGAATTATAAACAGGATGCTTTATGCGCTTAAAGTGTACCCCTTCCACAATGGTTTCTTTGCGCTCTCCATCCTCAAATCTTGCATAGTGCTGCATCTAATCCACCTCCTAAAATCCTATAGTAAACCAAAATAAATCTGAAGCTGGCCCGCCATTGTCTTCGTCGAGGACTAGTTTAACCTGGCTAAGACTTACAACATCGGCGTAGGCAGAAGCGTTACCTGTATAGTAATTACTACCCCGTGGCGTGGCGAATGGTACATAAGAGTTTGTATAATTTATTGGCAGTGTAACCGTTGCTACTATGTTTCCCGAAGTATTAGTGTACTTGCCCCACTGCAATATTAAACCAAAATCCCAAGCCACATACCCCCCAGATGGACCGAGGTTAAATGCTACTACTTTACCGTTTACTGCGGCTAACGCTGCCTGCACGAAGGCTGTAGTCGCTATTTGCGTTGTATTTGTTCCCAATGCCGCTGTTACAGCCGTCGCAATTCCGGTAAATGCAGGGCTGTTCGTCATTGCAATTTGTTTCCACGGCTCCCAGCTACCTGCGGCATACCTACGAGTATACTTTAGATTACTATTTACATCGGTGAATGTTTGTGTGGCATACATAGAGTTAAGTACCTCGACCATAATATAGCCATTTATGTCTCCGGGTCTATTGGCTGAACCTGTATCAGCATAGTAAAAACCGGTAGCCGTTTTTAGATTGTTTAAATCCCCGGTATATCGTGTTACAGCAGTACCCAGACCGTAGGGAGCTATGTTGTTCTCCACGGTAGCCAGTTGCTTCCATGGTGTCCAGGTGGCTTGCCCTGGGTAGTACTGCCTGGAGGCAATTTCCCCGACATGAGCCCCTGTCGGGCTTGCCTGGTGTCCATAGTAAACCTGGTTTACAATACCTGCGTTATTAGCAACGTGGAGTTGACCATAGCCATAAATACCGAGAGCAGCAGGAGCGTCATTCGCCTGCCCTGTAACGGCTGCCGTCACCCCGTATATGCCAGGGGTTGTGATACTGTTCCAGTCAGCAGAGTTCCTGTTTTGTCCTACGTTTCCCTTTGCCACCATTGCCCTGTCGTCGGTCGTTAGTGGTTGCCAGTCACTCCACAGGGTTCCGTTATTCGTTGTCTGTCGGTGGTATATTAGGGATTGGCCAGCCTGGTGTTTTACGACTGTTTGGGTAGTAAAGGTGCCGCCCCCACTAACATCCACATCGTAGTAATATGAGCCAGTACTCGGCCCGTTAACAGGCTGGTCTACTAAATATTTGCCGGGTATTATTAGATTGTTTAGGTTATAGCTTTGTGCGAGAGGTGTTATTCTAGCCCCTAGTCCGTAAGGGGCGATATTATCCTCTACCGTGGCGAGTGTTTTTACTGTCGGTGTTACTATATTTGTTATCCCTGTTTCCGAGCCTATTATAGATATGCCCCAACCTGCAGAGTAAGCAGATACGTTGCTGTTACCTGCAAATACCCCTTTTACGTTTATTTTTACGTTATCCCATGCCGTACTTGTTGTGCCAAATAGAATACAACATTTACCTGTTACGGAGTCGTATCCGAATCTTACGCTGGTAAAGGGGCAATTAGGGTGTAACGTTGCGGCAGTTAATATCCAGTTTCCCGATGATTGGGTAAATCCTGATAGGGTCGCGATCCAATGGCTGACACCGGAGCCGTCAGACCTCCAGCCTTCAATTTCTAAGACTAGCGTAGTTGCTAACCAAGCAACTGGTAATGTTATTTTGGCGGTTCCAGTAGTAGTGCCAGAAAGATTATAAGTCGTTACATCCCGGTATTTGTAAACCGCTCCGCTTGCTAAAGAATTAGCTAACGCCAGTTTCTCCGCTGACAATTCCGCTATCCCTGCCTGTACAGTATTCGCCGCCACATCCCCAGTAGGCGTTAAGGTTATTGAATTTGCTGCATGTGCGCCAGTTGCCGCTGTTATGTGGGTGTTGGCGGCTTCCAGCGTTGTGGCAGGGGCAGTATACCAGTTCGATTTACCAGTAATTCGTTTAAGCATGTTACCGATCATGCTGAACAGGTTTGTTATCGTATTGGCCCCGGCTGCTGCAGTAACGGTATCCGTTATAGTCCGGTTACCTATTTTTACATCGGTGACGCTATTATCGGGGTGGTCTATTACAGCTGCATTTTTATGAGTATTTAAAATAGCTGTTGTAATCAACCCGTCCAGACTAATAGTCGCCGTAATATTGGCGGCATTGGAAAATGCCAACTGTACCACCAATTCCTCCGCTACTGCAACTGTACCGCCCGCTGCCGGCAAATAATCCGGACTTCCATCGGCAGTATAGGCATATAATATTTCTCCCAGATTCGGATCTTGCGCGAATACTCCCAATTCCCGAACATAAAACCCTGAAGCCAATCCGGAATTCGTAACTACAGCCGTTACCTTGCAAACTCCGGAATCTAGAGGGGTTAGTGCTGATATACCCAGATTTTTTTTAGGCGATATTAAATCAGTTAAAGCATCTACCGTTTGGCCGCTTCCCATGGTGCCATCACCTATTTTTAATTTAGTAATAGTCATGGTGGCTCCAGCCTCAACCTTAGCCTGCAAGGCCCTGCCTTTGGTTGTTAATAACGTACCACTCCAATTAGGCATGCTTGATTTCAACTCCTTTCAAATTATAAACAGTGCCGCCAACGTAAGTCGTGCCTGCTACATTGGGCGCCCGAAATGCTGCTGGCAGAATTGTGACCGTCTTTAAACTACTACACGCTCCACCTACATAGACAGTACCATTCATTTCCCGATATAAAGAAACGCTCTCAAACCATGAGCGCGTGTTCTTTACTGTTTCAACAGCCTTTTTTAATTTGGGATACATTTCGGCCGTGACTTGGCCGTTTATTTTTATCACTCTGAAGTGGTACGGCTCGCCGCCATATTCAAACCATTCTTGTACAATGCCGTCATTTAAAATAGCTTTTACGACCAGTTCTACCGCATACGGTGTTCCTTTATGACGATGGGCATCAATCGATGTTCTTACTAACTCCCGTTTCTGTCCTATGGGTAAATCCTGTTCGTAGAAATCAACGTGATACTGCCATGCCAACAAATCAACGACTTCTTCCGGAAGTTCATTCAACCTTGCAAGAATGATACTCTCACGAATTACATTGCTGACTTCCTGTAATTGAGGACTAACAGCAACACTTAACCCTTTGACCTGCGGATCTCCAGAAATACTGGGAGGGATTAAGTCGATCCAGGCTACATCATGAATCGTCTTACTCATTCCTCTAGCCCTCCATAGTTAACGGTGATGATGTCCGCCTCTATAGCAACCTGATTATCATTCAATGCTTGGTATGTCGGCGAGACTACCGCCACGCGTTTGGCCCCCGCTGCTTTCATGCGATAAGTTAACTCTGATGGATCAATAGCTCGGCCCAATTTTGATTTTTGCCATAGGATGAATTCATTGACCGCGGCCTCGACTTTTGCTCGAATACTGGCAGCAATACTTTCATTAGCCTTATCAATCCAATATGAAACATTAATTCCGTACTCGACTTGCTCCGGAGCAATGGCCATAACGTTGTCAGTAAGCGGACGAACTTTTTTATTGCTGCATATCGCAAGTACCTGGTCTAATAGTTCGTCGCCGGGTATTTCACCGCCGGCTAACAGTACGCAAACATAAACGACGCCAGGACTTGGTGAGAATGGTTTTACATCAACTATATTGCTGGATGCTGTTTTTGCCCAATATTCATAAGCGCCGGTAGGACCGGCCGTTGAAAAGCTTTCCGGAGCCTGCCTGATCCGTTCACGAAACGGATCATCTTTTTCTTCGTCAAGACCACCAACGCTGACGGTATTATTCGAAACACTTGCCACGTATGGAATAGGGTCAACTAAAGTCGTTAAGGTACCGGGCGCGTAATCATTGCCCATAACGCCGGGTACCGTGCATGTAGCAAGAATATCCATATAAATCGAACCGATCGGAATAATGCTTTCCTCATCCGTCGCGAAAAAAATGTTATCACCGGCAGTTACCCGCTTACCAGCCGCAATGACAGTATTAACTGTACGCGCTGCGCTGAGCGTAAAACGTACTGTAGTGACCGCGGCGCTTGCAGGAATTCGAGTAGTGCCTACCAGTATCCCGATATGATCCAGATAATCACCTGTTGCATAGGCAAGTAAATTTTGCTTGGCAGAGGAATCAATCACCGATCGCTGCCCGACGATTATCGGCACCTCTGCCTGTAGCATTTTTTTACGCGGATCGGCAATAGCTAATGTCTCGCCTGTTTCGGCCTCATACGCTGTTACCATTTCCTGCTCTATCACAGTAGGATCTTTTTCAGCAAAAGTGATATCCGGTAAATTAAAATTAGCCATTGATTCTCACCTGCACAATCGGCTTAATCAGCCCATCAGTACCGCTTCCCTGATACGATACGCTGACAATCTGGGCTCGCGGCTCATATTTCGCAACAGCCGCCGTAATCCTGGAAGCAAATAGAGTCTTTACCACTTGTATCGGACGGTCAAGCAGGCTTCCGTCCCAGGCAAACTCCCGATCCATCGGGCAGGAAAAAACAACGGAGGCTAAAACCATTGCCACGTTCTGCAATATTTCCGCATTGCCAGTAGCATTAAAATTAATTGTCAGTGGTGCATTCATATCCAAATTGAACTCTGCCATGCTATCCCCCCGTTTCTACGTATTCAAGGAGTGTAATATTTAAAGCGGCAATTATTAAATTGCCGCTTCCATCAAAGGTTTTTAGGCTTTCACTCAGTTTAGTAAGAGCCCATTTATTTTCACTGAGAACTGAACCGCCGATAATTAGATTACAAACGATTCCTTGGTCCCTCAGTTGCTGGAATTTCTTGATTTCGTCAATTGGATTAACGCCCAATGTCGCTGATAAAAAAACTGAGAAACTGAGAGAAGTTAATCCTGGTCCTAAAAATTCGAGCAGCGGCTTGCGGTCCTGTCCGGTGATTTCATGCGTAGCCCATCGGCCGTCAGCTTCGCGCTGCAGATTGTCGAAGGTAAGAACCTTAAATTTATCTTTAGATGAAGATGAATTAAAATTTGAAGCAACACCGTAGCGCTGCGAAAGCCAATTCTTAAATGAATTACTGCTGCTTGTAGTCACATCCGGCTGATAATAAGCCTCAAAGACTACCTCTATTCGCTGTCCATTTTTCGCAGTTCCACTTATAACTCCTACAGACAACTGTCATCACCTCAATTCGGACCAGCAGTGGAGCTGCCGCCAGATTGCACGCCACCGTGCGTATGCGTCTTGAGACTTACACCATCGGCAATTACATTTCCGGTCACAGTCATATTCCCGTCGACATTCACATTGCCAATTACTTTTATTTGCCCCGTGCTTACAATCGTCATGGTGCTTGTTTCCCGGTCATGCTCTACGCTGGAACCGTCAGCAAACCGAATGTATCGTCGCCCTACCTTACCAGCTTGCGGCTCATGCGCAGCATCACGAACGCTAAACAAGACATATCCATCGGCGTTCCCTGTCGGCATGAACAGGCAGCAAACCTGTTCGTCAATATCAGGCAACCAGTGATTGTCATCCTTAGATGCTCCCCAACAAGCAACCTGTAGCCACGGAGAAACCGTATCATCCAGATCATCAAACGCAACCCTGACCGCCTGGACTGTTTCATCAATAGCGCAAACAGAACCAATTCTGATCAAATCTTTAAACGTCATTAATATCCCTCCAAGCACCGGCGAAGTTCTAAGGAAATTTCATAACCACTGCCCTGGCTGTGGGTCGCTTGGACAATTAGCCAATTACCATCGAACTTGCCGAAATTCTTCAAGGTAACAACCATACCGGCATATAATTTGAAATTCCCGACAATCGTCAAATTGTACGTCCACGCCTTACTGTTTTTCTCTCGCAGGGCTTTCTTCGCTTTTCGTTCTGCTTCGTTCAGGCTACTGAAACGCTCACGCAAAACTAAAACCCGCTTAATTGGCAGCGGGTTAGGCGGGGTAAAAGTATAATCATAGTTTTTTCTGCCTTTTGGGGAGCGGTATTTTATCCGGCAGGACTTATATGTATCATGGACGGTTGCCCGCCCTTTGTATTTTTTTATCGTATAAGTTAACCGGTCAATCGTCATGACTGGTTTTTCCTGCTCGTAATTGGCTTCATCAAAAATTACGAGTTTCGCATCTGAAATTTTATAAGCTAAACCGGCATCCTGGCAAAGTTTCATGATGAAACTGAGGTCGGTTTGCTCTGTTTGCTCGACCCGATCATATTCTGGATCATCTTCTACATCATAAAACAGTTCTACATCGCTGCCGGATGCAATATCCCTTGCGACAACTGACAATTTCGTTTTTTCCCAAGCCCGATTTTTATTTTCACCTTTCAGCGTTGACGATTGCGGCAGGGAAAGCGCTTTAATCGTCACCTCCGAAGGAGGGCCGCCGACTTCGATTTCATCAATTTCCATGCTGCCCAGTGGCAACGATTCCTCTTTCCCGTCCCCATTCCAGTTGTAGCGTTTTATCGTTGCCGATATTTTGGCCCCTTCGTCGGGGAACCAAGCCCCTTGCCAGAGCAATTCTTTATCTTCCAGTGTGATTTGCAGGTCATCTGCCTTACCACTAAGATTATCAGTGTAGCTCCAGCCTTTTAAATGGGGGCGCAGATCAGCAGTTATATCCACGCCATCGTATTTCACTTCTAACCATGCCTGCCGCGCTGTACTCATGACTTGCCTCGCTTCCAAGGCGGTAAATTTGTTGTGGCCGTAGATGTTTCCCTATCAGGGACGGTTAAAGTAATACCACCGTCAAAAATAACAGTAGCAATGTGATCCGGATTCGCATCCATCAGGTTATGCATGTAATATTCACTGCCGTAAACCTGTTTGGATATGCCGTCCCACATATCACCCTGTTTTGTTATATAGGTATTAGGCAAGTTTCACACGCTCCTCCTGATGAAAAATAGCTTGCAGCCGATCGAGATAATCATCTGCTACCTGCTTCACTTCTGGCATTATTTCGGGGCCAGATCTATAAAATACCGGGCTAAATGGCGCATGAATGGTAGTTCCGCCTCGGCTCACACCAAGAATATCACCGGCCTTTTCCCATAATGATATTGACCGGGGCGTGCCGTTTAATGGAATAGCTGCCTCCGGACCTTCTTCTGCAAAGGTCGTTAAGAAAGCGCCGTGCCCATATATGCCGCCGGCAGCATTGGACGCTATACTAACCCCTGCAGCAGCTTGTACTCCTCCTGCTCCCGCCGCCATCTGGGCCGAATCTTTCTGCAATCCAATTAAGTTTTTAAACCGTTCTGCCAGCCAAGACACTTTATCCCCAATGCCCTGCAGGAAGGATGCAGCATTGGGAAATGTTTCGGTAAATCTTTTCCAAGCTGCATCTATGGCAGTGCGGACAGTATCAAAGTTTTGATACAAAAGATATAAAACGGCAATAAGTCCGACTATGCCAGCTACTACCCATATCATTGGGTTTGCTAACATCGCGGAATTCATAGCCCACTGTGCCAGGGCCGCTCGTGAAGTTGCGGCACCTTGCAGAAGCATCTGCGCCCGAGCGATTACCATTTGAGCATTTTGGCCTTGATACAGCATAATTAAACCGGCCTTTTGTGCTTTATACTGAGCCATAACAAAACTTGTAGCCAGCCAAGCGACACGGAATCCGATTAAACCAGCCGTAGTCATGACTATAGCCTGAGTTAAAACCGGATGCTGCTGAGCGAACCCAGACAGCATTTGAGCCCCTTGCGATAGTCCTCCGGCCATCAATTGAACACTGGGAAGAAATGTTTGCGTCATTGATATAGAGGCTTCCGATAGAGATTGTTTTACCCCCTCAATGGCAAACTCGGTTTGCTTTGTTTTATTGATAAACTCCTTTTCCATACTGCCTTTACGGGAAGCTTCATTTAACGAATCAAAGTTCTTTCGCAGTGTATCCATCCCAGACGCTAGTGCTGAAATATCATCCTGATACTCAGCTCCGAACAAACCGGTTAAGACTTCTGCTTGCTGCGCTTTGTCCATTCCTCGGATTTGATCAAGTAACCCGAATACTGTTCCTTTAGAATCTGCGATGTAAGCAGTCTGAAGCTGCTTGGCATCTAAATTCAGTACAGATAACGCTTCATGAAAGCTTTTAGCCTGTTGAGGCGCCGCTGCCATTTTAGTCATTAACGCATTTAGTCCAGTAGATGCAATTTCAGGCGTTTTGCCGAGGTCCAGCATTGTTGTGGCAAGAGCAGCAAGTTCATGATTAGAGAATGATGATTGCGAGGCCGTGCTGCTGATCCGCTTCATCACTTCAATAATCTCCGGGCCTTTGGCGGTCGTTTGATCATCTAGGTAATTAATCGTATCTGCTAAATCTTTGACTTGTTCTCGCCCTTCGACTGTATCAATCTTAATCCCCCGTATGTTAGCGATCTTAGCCATAGCTTCTGCAATCTGACCACCATTGCCTTCAAACGCGACCCCCATCTGCACGGACATTTTTACAAAATCATTCAATGCCTGTGTTCCTTGTACGCCCATTCGCGCAGCCGCAGCCGTAGTATCGGCAACAACTGACGGCAGCATATGCAGTTCACGACTCAGCCGCATGACATTAGACTGCATATCATAGTACGTTTGCGTCAGATCACCATTATCATCCCTAGCACCCTGGACCTGTTTGGCTACGCCACCCATTGCAGATTCAAAATCTATAGCGGCCTTAGTTGCCGCTATCAAAGGTGTTGCCATAATAGCAGTATCAACGATGGCACCCCGTATTTGCCCGGCTCTACGAGCCGCTTCATTTTGTTGAGATTGCGCTGCCATGAGCCGGGATTGTGCAGCCTGTGTCTGCTCTAATTGTGCTTTTAGCTGGGCTTGCGCATTTTTATAGCTTTCAACGTTAATCACCCCGGACTTATAGGCGGCATCCAGTGTTTTTAAATTACTACGCAGAGCGACCGACTGCGCCCCCATTGTTTGCATCTGGGCAGTGGCCGAGGAAAAGGCACTGCGGAAACTCGCGCCCATCTTGCCGGCTATTTCAAACGCTACCTGATAGACCTTATTTGCCATTTGCCCTTCTCCTCTCCTCCGCTAACTCAATTGCATCCTGAATCCAACAAAAAAAGTCTTGTAGTTGAAGTGACATCCAATACGAGACTTTATCATGATCAGTCATCATCAATGCTGTTTTTCTTAGGGTTTTTCCTGGGCTGCGGCCGGCAAGGCCCATGCGAACAAAAAACCAGATGCCTCTGTTGTGATTTTAATAAAATCAGAGCCAATTAGTCCCAAAATATCTTCAGCGCTTACAGGCTCTGCAGCTGCCTTTGCGGCAATAATTGCTTGAAATGTCTTACTAAAGCAGAGGTCAGCCGTGGTATCGCCCAGCATTCGGGCCTCTTTTTCGGCCGATACAATTTGGTTACCGGTAATTTGGTCAAAATCCAGTGTCAATGCAGAAATCTCGTTCCCGTCTTTTTTGATCGGTTTGCGAAGTGTTATTTTCATGGTTCCTCCTTATATCAAACCAAGTGCTTCACGAACGCTGGACAGGGTATCTGTCCCGTTGATGACGCACTTATAATTTAATTTGTCAATTTCCAGAATGGTATTACCGGCAATTTCATATTTGAAGTAAATTAACTCCAATTCGATGGAGCTGCCACCAGCGCCGCCTTTTTCCAGCTTTCCGAAATCCCCTTCTGTGGGGAAGCCTCGAACGACAATGCGGTGAGAAGTTATTTCCCGTTTGCCACCAGCGGCATCGTACTCTTGAATGGCTGCGCGAAACTCCAAATCGTGTCCTGCGCAATCGAGCAGACCGACCATATTGCCATCATTGGTGCGGAACGTGATTTTTGTTTTTAAAGATTTTACTTGCCCAGTCGTGGGCGTTTCCAGTTCCCCGGCAATGCCTGCGCCTTTAATTGCTTCCGCCATGTATTGAACCTTGGGCAGTTCAACATCTACGCTTCCCAATAAATCTTTACCGGACTTATAGGCGCGCCAGTCAATAATTCGTTCAGGGATTATTCTTGTTCCGGTGCTCATGCTATCCCTCCTTACTCACTAAATAAGTTACTGTAATACGTGGTGTCAAATTCAAGAACAAATTCCATGTCTTCGGCCGGAGTCGGTGGCGTCATGTACACATGAAAACGGACAATCCCGTTCATTAAATCCGTGACAGGGTTTTCGGATGCTAAGAATTCCACCCGTCCACCGAGCAGTGTTTCCCTGGCTGTTAGTCCATTCAGCCATATATTCATACTGTCAACGACAGTCTGCGTCAATCGCCGATTCATTGGATTATCGACTTTTTGCCAATAAGTTAAAATAATTGAATTGCCTATCCAGTTAAACATGCGCCGGACAGGTATCCAGCTATCCTTCGGATCACTGCCGCCTGGGTAAATACCGGTGCGATTGCCCCACGCTTTCCATCCCCCAATGAAGTTCAAGGCCGTAACAATTCCCTGACCGTTCAAGTATGCAGCCTGTTGCGGATCAAGGCTTACCACATCGCCGGCAGCCGTAACCGCCGCATTAGCCTGCAGATTATTGTTTGATGGGCTGACGTAAGGAATATCGTCATTCGTTGCATCCACACGGCACATTAAAGCCGCCAGCTGCGTACTGAGGCGATATTTGACGTTGCCCAGTTTAACCTGTGGCCAGCAAACAATCTGCAGTTTATCCGTATAATTGTTATCGTTTTTCCACGCCGGTGCTTCCGTGTACAGATCCGCACCATCAGCCGCCGTACTGTCAATATCGCAAACAGCCATTGCCTTAAATAGACCGTTGATATTTTGAACTTTAGACTTCATGACAGCGGCCACTACCGGGTCATGACTCCATCCCGGGCTGACGAGCTGACCGGGAACCAATCGGAACAGCGGGAATATCTGGTTGATCAGCTCCATGCCGGTTAGTTTTCCGGTCGAGACATTGACGCCGCCGATAATATCTTCGGCATCGACCGCCGCCGGATTAATTTTATCGTAAGAAACAACCAGACTTGTCTCAGTGGTAATAGCACCACCTGCTAAAACGGTGATCAGAACCTTGCCGTCATCATTGAACGCTGCCGTATAATCCGTGTTTTTTACTAACGGCTGCCCCGCCTCCGTTTTCTTAACCACTAGCGAATTCAGCAAAACACCAAGCGGTGCAAGCAGCACCTCATCATCCGTTATCGTTACGGTTTGATTTGCAGTGCTGGTTTTGTGTACGGCAGGATCAAGAACGTTAATCAATACAACCGGCGCCACACTAAACAGCGAGAACATAGCGCTCATAGCTTCGCATAACTCATAATTCTCGAAGTCATCCGAATAGCCCAGCGCCGCGACCGCTTCCGCATAAGTATAGGCCAGGATTGGTTTATTGACATAGGCCGTGGGATCACTTGCCAAGTTCACCGGTGCACGGCCGACAAATACAGGCAGACCTGCCGTAGCTGTGACTGGCGGCAGGATCGATGTCGGGACTTCGCTTATATAAACTCCATGTTTATAAGCCATTGGTTATTTCACTCCTTTCTCTATAAATTCCATTGCACCGACATACCATGTATGCATCGGTGTACCTGGTCGGTCTATTTTTGTTAATGCTTCAGATAATTTTTTGACAGGAACAAATAGCCTGTCGATTTCCTTGCAGTCTTCCAGCAGCTTAACTAAATGCTTCGGCTTACCGCCGCGAAATACTGTAAATCGTAGCAATGTACCACCCGGCACACTGGGACCCACATAGATTAAACTTTCTTGTTTTTGCTCCACGGCTGTTTCTTCTATGGCAGCTTCTTGCGCGGTCTCATTTTTGGCCGCTGAGGATTTGTTCGACATCAGAATTCACCTCCTGGATGTTAGGTATGGATATGTGAAAAATAAACCAGCCAAACCATTCCGGCGCCGGCTGTGCTTCGAGGAATTCGCGTTTTAAGGGTCGCTTAACAGCAAAACAATCCCCGAAATAGGGATTGCTTAAAAAGTGCGTTTTAATACGATTTGTTAGAGTAAGTAAATCACGCCATCCATGCTGATCATCGTTGGAATAAACGCCACACATAACTTTTACAATGGCCGTTGCTTCCTCATCCGTGCTTTCGTCGCTCATATAGCGTGAAATAATATAAGGAAAAGCTTCATGGTTAGGATCCCGCGGATCAGGAGGCGGCAAATAACCGTCAAATACCTGAGGGGCTCTAATATTTCCCTTTTTATCACTGAGCTGCAGCGAACCCGTAGCGGCTTTTAGTGCTTTCACGAATTCATCCATCATAATTTCTATATTCATAAATGCCCCTCCAGAATCCGGTTAATTTCATGATCGGCCCGTTTATCCATTGTCTCAATAGCCTTGCTTTCGGCTTGTTTCATTACGGTTTCAGAACCGACCATTTGCGGGACAGATGGTCCGTATAGCTCTTTAATGGGGAAACGAGACTTTCCTACCCTACGATATACGCCTATGTGCCCTTGATCTGTTGCCCTCCGGTTTGCACCAAAGCCGACTTCTTTCATTTGGGATGCAAACGCACCCTTGATCTGCTTCTGGCTTCCGTCCCTCTTTACCTGAGCCTTTATCGTTGCCCTCTTGCCGATAAATTCCCTGGACACTGCGAATTTACTTAACTGAATAGTCCCTCCAGATGACAAAACAAGACCTATCGGCTTAACCGCACTTGCATATTTAAGGTTAACTGCGTTTTTTACAGTTTCCTTATCGACTACATACTCTTTTGGTACAGCCTTGACAATGACAGATTGAGCAGCCGCTATGCTGCGGTTAATCACTCGATATTGGACTTTTGGCAAGGCATTTTCGATACCACCAAGCAAAGTTTCTGTTTTCTGGATTGCACGATCGCTAAATTCAATCACGCCATATTTGCCTCCAAAACAATTTCCAGCAAGTCATCACCAAGGCAATCAACAACAAAATAGCTTTGACTGTCAACATTCATTTTTTGCTCAGGTACCGGGCGATACCCTAATCCAGCGAGACTGACAAAAATGCGACGGCGTACGATATATACGCCGTCAGTCTGGCTATTACTCGACTTGTCCTCATCAATGATGCAAAGAATAGGCTGGCCGTCAATATTATGCTCCTTGGCAAACTCATCAGGATCCATAAATACATCAGCAATGTCATCCCGCAACAAATCCTTAAACGACATATTATTTCACCGTTTGTGACGGGTCAATGGCCGGCAGGGCTGTGATATCTTCTACCTCTTCAATTGCATCAGTATTTGCAGTTTTATCGGCAGTTGTCGCATTCCTTTTACGACCATTAGGTGTTTCTACCTTAGGCGGCGTCTCTAGATTAACGGGCTCTTCTTCCCTCTCGGGCAAAGCAACAATAGTGCCATTGCTGCCGGCAATCAATGCCGCAGCTTCTTTTTTATTCATATTATAAATAACACTACCAGGGCCGTAGTCTTTGCCCTGGTAGCGAACAGTAAACTGATTAATAAGTAGATTCAAGATACTTCCTCCTTTTTAATACGCCTTTAATGTGTACCAATCATCGATAAATTCGGGCTTAGGAACACATTTGCTGGCTACGCGAATCATTTGTACATCCTTCCCAGTCTCGTTCCATACCTTCGGGATGTTAGCTCCTTTGTAAGTTCGGTAAACACCGTCCTGCTCTAATTGAGTCACAGCGCCAAATAGCTGACTTCCCCGGCCAGAGTTGCCCATTATGAAATATCCATCTGGAATATACTGCTGAATATTTCCAGAAGCATCCTCGTAAATACCATCATAAGCGTACAGTTCAACATTCAAACTTTGAATGAAAGCGATTCTTCTGACTCCAGGGCTAAGAATCCGCGGCTGAAAACTCATTAACGACAAATTCTGTGCATTGGGCACCATTAAGTACTGCAGAATACTTTCATTTTTAATAATTTGTTGGCAAGTCTTATAACTAGCAACTGCAACGTCAGGTACTCGATTGCTATTACGCGAAACCGTCTGCGACATATCTTCCATTACGCCGTAGATATCAGCGCCTGAATTGGTCCACATGTCCGTACCAGTGAGCGTCAATTTTTGCGTCCAATCCGGATATGTTACTGTATCGATTATTGTAGTTTCCCCATCATCGGCGAAACCAGCTACTTGAAACTGTCCAAACAGCATAAGCTGCGAGCACATCCATTCAATCCGGCGGGTATTCATATCAATTAATTCAGCAATATCTTGCGCCCGAAGTTCCTGAGCACGTTGTTCTGGTGTAGTATCCGAGAACACGTTTTCTCCAAACCCCCTGCTTTCTACATCTTCTTTCGTTGTGGGACGCTGCGGCGCCATCATGGGCGGTTCATATTCCTTCGTGCTGAAACCGTTGCGGCCTACATTTACACCGCCGCCCCCCTTAGAAACAAAAGGCGCCATCTTGCGAGTGCCCTTTTTATAATCCATTAATACGGTTTTTGTTACAAACGTCTTAGGATCAGGGAAAAAAGTATCCCGAAACAACGTTGATGGTGGGTAAGTCTGAGCCAAAGCCATCAATAATGATTGAGTATTGTTAATATCCATTTATCTTATTTCCTCCTTATTTCGCAGACGTTAAGATAATATTAACGTCCCGCAATGCATCTTCATGGGTATCAGCAGTATCAGTGCCGCCAACGATTAGCTTTCCTCGATTGAAGCAGCCTGACCAGTAAACCGTTGCCACGACATCGGCGCTGGTTGCATCTACCGGATATTTCAATATGGCCTTAGCCGTCTGACTGCCATCCGAACTGGTGCTATCAACTTTTTTATACTTACCACCAGTTGTGATTTTTCCTAACACTGTGCCTCGTACTAACTTACCTGCTCCGCTGGCAATGACAACATTCTTTTCAAAAATTTCCGGATTCGCGCCGCCAATTAATCCGTCATATGCAAACTCACTCGCGGTATTAACCAACTCAGCCATTACTTGCTCACTCTCCCGTTCTTTTTATTAATGATACTGGCCATGAAACTGGCTGCTGCAGCATCCTTTTGCTTGCTGTCAACCTGGCTGCCGGAACCAGTGGCCTTGGCACCATCGACGCCAGAAGCTTTGTTGTCTTCCACTACATTATTAAAAAACTGCTCGCCAGCTTTGTTTTCAGCGGCAGCAGTTATATCACCAGAATGTTTTCTCACAATATTTACGACTGACTGAATATCGGCAGCCGTTTTGCCTGTATTCTTGGCATCGGCAATCAAATCTTGCACGGCCGGACTCATGGGATCGTTGAGCGCATCCAGCGCAGCAATTCTCTCCCGTTCTGCTTTAATGGCATCCTGGATAACCTGGTTGTGCAATTCAGGTTTTTCTTTTCTTAAATCTTCTACGGAATTAATGGGCACTTCCAATTCCCCCTCCACATTTTCAAGCTGATTTTTAAACTGTTCGATATACTTCATGACGGACGCCGAGGCACGATTTTGAATTGCTAAGTGGCTAAACATGCCGAAGGAATTCTCGACCGGCAGATCCTTATTATCAACATACAAAATTTCATCGATATACCCCTCTGCCTTAGCTGTTTTTGCACTCATCCATGTTTCGTTATCCATCATTTGCGATATCTTGGATCGGGATTTTCCCGTTTTCATTTGATAGGCATTGATGATTGTATCCTTGACCACATCCAGCACATCTGCTACCTGACGCAGTTTTCGTGCCTCGCCGCTAACTCCGGTCCATGGATTATGAATCATCATGACCCCAACCGGCGACATCTTGATTACATCGCCGGCCATAGCAATTACAGAAGCAGCTGAAAAGGCATTCTCCACTTTTACCGTAATCTGCCCTTTATGCTCCTTGATAGCATTGTAAATGCCGGCAGCGGCCGCCGTATCTCCCCCGGGACTGTCAATCCACACCGTCAGATTTTTTCCGGCGTAAGCTTTCAACTCTTCCCGAAAGGCATTCGGTGATGCGGTACTAATCCCCAGCCACTCGTAAAACCAGGAACTGTCGTCATCGACGATATCGCCGGATATTCTCAGTTCAATTTCTTCACTATCCGGCTGATTACTAAAATTCCAGAATCTCATTCTTTCCCTCCTTTCTGCTGTTCTTCTTCCAGTAACCCTTTAGAAGGATCAATATCCGGATGGTTGACTAACAGACCCGCATCCAGCATTGTTTGCTCCTCGATTGCCAGTGCCTCGACATTCTCATCAAAGTTCGCACCGGTCATTTCGGCCGTTTCTTTTTCCCGGGTACTAAAGCCGTATTTCACTTTCAGAGCTGCAGCTTCTACTTCTTTGACCGGATCCACACTTCCCATTACTGGACCATACCAGTCCGCATTCGCCCAGGCTTTCTGTTTTAGCGGATCAGTAAAATATCCGGGAGCTTTTACCCGGCCAATCGCAATCGCTTCTGTTAACCACCGTTCGTAGGACGGCTGACAAAAATCTCGAACAAACCATATGCGGCGAATTTTAAAAGCCGACCAGGCTTGTAATAATGCGGCCCTTGAAGCCGAATAACTGGAATTAAAGGATTTCACCAACACCTCATAAGGCTGTTCCAATGTGGCTCCAATTTGCTTAATGAGCTGATTGGTAAAAACTTCGTAAGTCGATAAATTTCGGCTAGCATCGATAGATGTTACTTGGTACCCAGGCGGCAATACATTCATCGTTCCCGGCCCAACCTCGAAGTCATTCGGATTCAGTGATACCTTTTCATGCTGATTTAAGGTTTCAGTAATCGGAAATCCTCCGTTACCCGCGATTTTTTCTTCGAAAAACAAACTAAAGAATGACTTGATAATCGCCGCTGTCAGCTCTGCATCCGTATAGCGTCCAACTTGTTTTAAAACCTCCAAAACTGGCGCTAAATACGGAACGCCCCGATATTCTTCAGGGCGGTCATCGTGGCATATCTGCAATATATTTGGCTGTCCGGTTTGCCGGCCAAAAGCCTCAACTCTTACCCACTCCGGAACCTGCATATTGGTAGGGTCATATGGGTATTTGTTGCAAATCCAATAAGCAACCACTGCCCCATCTTCGTCCACTTCCACACCATTTATGATGCGATTGCCATTATCCGGATTTTTCACCGTCACTGTCCAAGGGGATCCGGTTACTGATTGTACTCCAGGATTGCAGATGCGACTCGCTTCGAATAGCTGTATCCTAAGACTATAGGGCATGCCTGGCGAAGGTGGGCGATACTTAAACGCTACAAAGCTATCACCATCAATCATGTAGCATTGCAAAGCTATATCTTGTTGATCATACCAGTTATTCTTTTTTAGCAGATCGCATAATTTGCTGTTTGCCCAAAGATCAAACTCTTCTTTGGTGATTCGCGCCCATTCTTTGGCCTCTTCCGGAGTAATACCAAGTACTTTGTATTTAGGCTTGGGGCTCAGCCTTAATCCTGCCCCGACTATGTTAGTACGAGAATTATTAATTGCGCTGGAGGCCAGGGGAATATTCATTACTGCATCAGCTGACCGCGCTCGCAGTGTGGGCAGATTGACGTCAATATCGGACTGAGGGCTGCTCCTGGTCGGATTCCATGCAATCATACTGCTTTTTTTATGACTAGCTCCACCTTCTGAATAACCGGTATTAACAATTTTACGAAGAACTTGTGCACCAAACTGCTGCTCATCGGTTTGAGTCGGCATTCTCGCCTTTTGTCTGCTCCGTTGTTTTTTGCTCATGCTACCTCCTTAATCCCTTAAAATAACACGCCGGGACCGGCCACCTGGCTGATGGTTTATGCCGGCACCACCAGCCATTAACTCATTAATTCCGTCACTAATTTGATTTAAATTAGCGCGCCGGTTACGCTTGCTGCCTTCCTGGTACTCCTGGGACAGCAGGGTTTTCTTCTCGGCTTCGAGATAATTCTTTAAGCGTTCTTCCTGAATGTTATCAGCCATTTACCTCAGTCCTTTCTTAATACAGCCGTACTGAGCAGCCTGCTTCTTTTTATCTGTTTTTTGCTCAGGTAGTTTTTTTCCCTCAACCTTGGGGCCGTTGATCAATTTCCTATACATATCCCAATTCGGATTAATGCTGTGCAAGCAGGCAAGATTGTACACTTTTAAGTCAAGCGGTTCATTACGCTTATCGGTAGCAACATTCTCCCACTGCATAATGATTTTGCCTTTAACCTTACGAGGCACTAACTTTTCAGCAATTAATCCTTTAAAATAAATCTGATCATAGCCACGCATAAACAGCACTTCCGGTATATTGATACCCGCTTTTCTAACGGCTCCCTGCAGCAGTTCTGCTTGTTGGTTATCCATGGGGAAATGCATGTATTTAGGGCCTGCTGTGTCGATCGAAAGTCGGTCCATAATATAC
>JAEYSJ010000006.1 GCA_023434855.1 Bacillota bacterium
TTAATGTTTATTCCGATGCGTACAATGGCAATAAGCAAATTATGGCGGCAAAGGCTACCACTGCATTTGACGTAACCGGCGCTGTCAAATCCAGCGCGGATGTGGCGTCTACAGCCACTGGGTTGAAAACTATCGGCGGCACGGTTAGTACATGGGATAATTCGACGGAACAGAAGGTGTACGATTCTGATGGCAACGCCTACTCCGTCACGGTCAATATGAAAAAATGCTACTCCGATGACGGTGTAACCAGTTGGTACTGGGAAGCCAGCAGCACTGACGGTGTGTCGATAACCCCCTCCAGTGGCTATATTGCAATTGATGATTCAACTAAAAAAGTTGTTTCATCAGCCACCGTCACCACTCCGACAATAACCGGCAATACCACCAATTTCACAGCCTCCGATATTGCGGTAGGTACTCTGGGTGACGGCACGAATACGGTCAGTGTAGCAAGCACCACTACCGGTGGTACAACAACATATACACTTACGTTGACCGATTCCAGTGGAAATACGTATACTGGTAAATCGCAATCTGATGGTTCATATGTTTTCCAGGATTCATCAGGAAATACACTCCTGACCCTGAGTAAGGAGACCCTCACGGATAGCACAACTCTTACTTTTACGACCGCCGAGACCACTTACACTTTCGATAACACCCCTACACTTACTCTATCGCCGACCGATGTTGGTATCAACGCATTCAACATAGATCTTGACATGTCGGCAGTCAAAACGACTGCTTCCGGCACCCTTTCGTCCTCTGCCGACGGTTACACATCAGGAAACAATCCCAGTTACAGCATTGAGTCGGATGGAACCATTTTAGCAACGTACAGCAATAGTCATTCCCAGGCTGTGGGTAAAATTGCATTGGCGAATTTCGCTAACTCAGAAGGCTTGGAAAAAATCGGCAGCAACCTTTATACTTCCACCGCCAGTTCCGGCAATGCTACCATCTGCACCGCCGGCGAATCCGGCACAAGTTCACTGGCTTCCGGCGAATTGGAGATGTCCAACGTCGACCTGGCGGAGCAATTTACTGATATGATGATCAGCCAGCGGGCTTATCAGGCCAACACCAAGGTTATCTCCACAGCTGACACAATGTTGCAGAGTCTCATTAATATGATAGGTTGATTTCCGGAATATAACAAGCAACAGCATAATTAAGGAGGCTGCAGCATGTCTTCCACATTTGGTACTTACAATACAGCTTATTTAGGTTTATATGTTAATCAGGCCGCTTTGGCGACAACTACCAATAATCTTGCCAACGTAGATACTACGGGAGCTTCGCGGGTGCGAGTGTCCAGCGCCGATAAAGCTGTTGTCACTTCATCCAGCACGTCGGTGGGAACAGGCGTCAGTGTGGCGGAAATTAAGCGGGTGCGTGAGCAATGGCTTGACCAGACCTACCGCACTGATAATGCCGACGCCTGTTATGAAAATGTAAAATTCGGGAATTTGGAATTTATGCAAAATTTACTTAGCGAATTTGACGATTCCAGTTCCAGTTCCAGTTCCAGTTCGACTTCCAGCGACGGTGTGCAAAGTTCATTGGAGGATTTTTACAACTCCTGGGATGATTTGGTCGAAAATCCCAGCGATGAGACCAGCCGGGAAACAGTGACATCAGCAGCCGCAAAGTTACTTGACAAATTAAGTGATATTGACGGCCAATTGCAGCAACTGCAGGCCGACGCTGTCAATGGGGTCACAGACGGTGTGGACAGTCTAAATGACCTTGCCACGCAGGTAGCTGATCTGAACAAGCAGATTACCGCCGCCGAAAGCGGCGGCGGAGAAGCCAGCTACCTGCGGGACCAACGCGACGAACTGCTTGATGAGATGTCTTCACTGGCCAACATTACTGTTAATGAATCCAACGGGGTTCTCCAGGTCGCAATCGGCGGAATAACACTGGTAAATGGCAGTACCGCGAATACCCTGACTGTTGATGGAGACGGATCAGCTGCTAATCCATTGACAGTCAAGTGTGACGGGTATGACTGCACGGCGAATATCACCAGCGGAAGCATAAAAGCCTTCTTGGAGGATGCGGATCAAAGCGGCTATGCGGCCATCAATGCCAGTGACATAACCGGCAATTCTTACAATTACACCGCCGGCGCAACCAGCTCGATCAGTAACCTGCGACAGGGTCTGAACGACCTGATCACCACTCTTGCAGTGAAGGTCAATTCCCTGCTGGAAGGGGGTTACGATCTTGACGGAAATTCCGGGGTGGCGCTGTTTACCGCCATTGATGACAGTGAACCGTTAAGCATCAGCAATATCCAGGTCAACCCCGCTCTGGAGAACGCGGACACGGACGGTTGGCAGAAAATTGCCGTTTCTTCCTCAGGTAAGGAGGGCGACGGCACCATTGCCGAAGAGATTTATAATTTGAGCACCGCGACATGTTATCAATTCGACGGCGCTTCAATGAAGAGCAACAATTTCTATAAATCGCTTATTTCCTGGATTGGGACCGCCGGCAGCACTGCTAAAAGCAGTTACGAAACGAAGACCTCCCTGGTTACAGCGGCTGACACCAAGCGGCAATCTATATCCAGCATTTCCATGGATGAGGAAATGTCCAACATGATCAAGTATCAAAATGCTTACAACGCCAACGCCAAGGTCATGACCACCATCGACCAGTTAATCGGTGAAATGATTGAGACAATAGGCTAAGAAAAACGTTCCGTTTTCGAACAGTGAAGAATTTAAGGTAACAAAAGGAGGATTAAGATGGCTTCGACTTTTATGGGCCTCAGCATCGCCAATCGCGGTCTGGCTTCCAGCCAGACCGGGCTGTCGGTGACGACCAATAATATCAGCAACGTGAATACCACCGGCTATTCGCGGCAGACTGTGACCCAGGTCGCCATCGGGCCGGCCGCAGTATACAGCGGCAACAACTATGTCGGTTCAGGGTCTGATGTTACCTCTGTGGACCGTGTCCGCAGCTTTCGCCTTGATCAGAAGTACTGGCGGCAAAACAGCGCGCAGAGCGAATGGGACGGCAAGTCTACTTATCTGACGGAAATTGAAGAATACCTCAGCACTTCTTCGACCGATACCGTCAACCTCAGTACCGAACTAAGCAATTTTAATACTGCATTAGAGAATCTGTCCAGTGACCCCGGCAGTGATTCAGCCCGGTCCGTAGTGGTCGACGACGGTACCGCCATTTGCGAATGGCTGAATAACGCTGCCGATAATCTGACCCAGGCCCGCAGCGATATCAACAGTGACGTAAAAACTACAGTGGAACAGATCAACTCCTACAGCCAACAGATTGCCGACCTTAACCAAAAAATTTCGGTGGCGACAGCTTCCGGCTCTTCGGCCAACGACCTGGAAGACCAAAGGGATTTATTGATTGACAAGCTTTCTGCGCTGGCCGGTATCGAGGTAACACAAACCACGACCGGCACGGCAGCTGACGGTACAGATGTCACCAACTATAACATCTCCATCAATGGCGCCACTCTGGTAAGCGGCAACAATGCCCGGCAGCTGGAATGCTACACCATCAGTGACGGCAGTGACGAGGACGGCATGTACGGCATCCGCTGGGCGGACACGGGTGATTCTTTTGATCCAGGCGACAGCGGTTCACTGAAAGCCGAACTTGATGTCCGGGACGGCACCGGCAATGACGGCGAGTATAAGGGGATACTTTACTATATGGATCAGTTGAACACCTTCGCCCAGACTTTTGCCAAAGCGTTCAACGAGGGTGTTACTACTTCCAGCGGCACGACATATAGCGGCTACGTCAACGGCTATGGCAGCGACGCCTCAACAGGCAACCGCTTCTTTTCCTACAACAACCTATCATCAGATGAACTGCAGAACCTGATAACCGCATCAGGCACGGACGCAGTATATGCCAAGATTACGGCAGCCAACATTTCCCTGACCTCGGACGTACAGGATAATCCGCGCGAAGTAGCGGCAGCATCAGCCAGTGGGGAGAAAAGCAATAACGAAAATGTCAAGGATCTTATCAGCATCTGTGAAGATTCGGTCATATTCAACGGCTCATCTCCTACGGATTATTATAAAGCATTCATTGGCACCCTTGGCGCAGATACTTCTTACGCCTCGCAGCAATATAATGTGCAGAGCGCTATTGCTTCCTATATTGACGACAGCCGGTCGTCTGTGTCGGGAGTATCGACAAACGAAGAAACAGTCAATATGACCAAGTATCAGGAAGCCTACGAGGCTTCGGCCAGCGCAGTAACCACCTGGAGTAACATCTATCAAACAACTATCGACATGGTGTCAGATTAGAAGGGAGGGATCTTTGTGCGGATAACCAATAATATGATAACCGCCAACACCATAAAGAATATCAACAATGCCGCCAACCGGCTGAACGCGGCCAATGAGAAGGTAGCGACCGATAAAAAAATCTCGCTGCCATCCGACGATCCGGTGGTGGCAACCAGGGCAATTACCTACCGCAACTATGTAGATAACAATGAGCAATATCAAAGCAACGTCGAAGCGGCGCAAAGCTGGCAGAGCACCACCGATGAGGCCCTGACTTCCCTCAACAAAGTCATTGCCAAAGTGCGGGATCTAACGGTACAGGCGTCAAGCGACACCGAAACAGACAGCGACAAGGCGAACGTTGCGACTGAGATCAGCTCACTGCGCGATGAAGCAATTGATATTATGAATTCCACCTATGGCGGCCGCTATATCTTCGGCGGCTACAGTACCGGCGAAGCCCCATATAAACTGGTATCAACCAACATTGGTGATATTGTGACCTACAAAGGGAAATACCTGAGCCTGGGCGGCTTATCCGCCGATAATACTGACAGCGATATTGCTACTTTTTGCACAACCAATGCCAGCAATATTTATTCGGACACTCGTCTGGGAACAGTCACTTCCACCGGTACCAACACTTATACCGCCGCCAATCTTAGCATCGGCAGCGGACTGGATACCGGCACATACAGCATCAATGTCGCTTATGACACAACTTCCTCGACCTATAATTTCACGCTGTCGGACGGCACCAACAGTTATACAGCCTCCAGCACTTCAAGCACTGCCGCAGTTGCTTTTACCACATCGTCGGGAATTGTCACCCTGAATGCGCCGTCAAGCGGTTATGCGGATGGTGATGCATTATCCTTCAAGGTTGCTTCTAATGATCAGTCCATCAAGTACAATATTGGCTATGATACCGAGATTACGGTGAATACCGAAGGCCAGGACGTTGTTGGCAAAGATGTCGGCAGCGATTTGTTTAGTACCTTTGCCAAGCTGCTGACTGTGCTTAACGGCGGCAGCAGTTATAAGACCTATGATGTTAGTACCGGTACGGTAACGACAACCGCCGTGGACAACCTTGACGACCTGCTTACCGACCTGGACAACTCGGTAGACCAGCTGACAACCGCCCAGGCGGACTTGGGGGCCCGCGAAACCCATCTAAGCAATGTGTCTGACAGTCTTGACAATCAATATACCACCTACACAACCATTATGAGCAACAATGAAAATGCGGATATCAACAAAGCCGCCATTGAAGAAAGCAGCGCCGAGACTGTTTATGATGCGGCTCTGTCCGTCGGCGCCAAGGCGATTAGCAAGACGCTGGTCGATTATTTGGCATAATTCTGCCAAAACCAAGCCAAGGAGGCGAGAAAAATGTCCAGTTCAAGCAGCAGTAAAATCAGCGCAACGACAGTCAACGGCACGACCCGGTATACCGGCCTGTCCTCCGGAATCGATGTCGATACCATCGTCACCCAATTAATGACCGCCGAAAAAGCCAAAAAGCTGAATAAACTGGAGCAAAAGGAACAACTGGCGGAATGGAAGCAGGATGCCTATCGTGATATTACCTCAGACATACAGACCTTTTCCAGCAAATATTTTGACCTGACTTCAGACTCTAGCCTGTTGAGCACATCGACCTGGGAGCAATACTCAAGCACCAGCAGCAGCAGCGCTGTTTCGGCGACTTACACCAGCGACGCCAGCGCAGGCAGCCATACTGTCACCGTCAGCCAGCTGGCCACAGCTGAAACCCTTAAAAGCAGCACCAACCTGGCCGGTGACGTCACCGCTGACTCGGCGTTGACTACCGGCAGCTGGCCTAGCATGAGCGGCAAGAGTATTTACATAACGGTAGACGGCACACAAAGCACGGTCAGCCTTGACAGTGTGACTGATCTTACTTCACTGCAAAGCGCTATCGACGATGCCGTCGGCTCAGGCAAGCTGTCAGTAAATACAACTACCGACGGCTATCTCACCATTACCGGTGCAGAGGGCGTGGGTTCCATCACTCTCAGCGACCCAAGCTCCAACGGCGGCCTGTCCGACCTAGGTTTCGGCAGCAGAGCAACACTTACCAACCGCCTGGATACCAGTTCAGATACATTGGCTGATATTTCGGGCCTGACTTTTAACAGCGATAATGAAACAATATTGACAGTTAACGGCACCGAGGTTACCTTGAAAAGCTCCTATACAATTGATGAGGCGATAGATGCAGTCAAGGAAGCTGATTGCGGCGCAACACTGTCCTATGATGAGAATACCGGCAAGTTAGTGCTGACAGCTGATAGCACAGGCGCGGCTGACAGCCTTACGGTAACTGAAAGCGGCGGCAACTTCCTTGATACATGCCTGGGTACTGAGACGGCTGGAACAGACTCGATAGCTACGATAGACGGAGAAAAGTATGTTCGCAGTTCCAATACTATTACCGTCAACGGAGTAAAATATACTTTCAACGCAAAAACTGACGATACCGACACAGTAAGCCTGGCACTGGATACAGACGGAATCTACGACACCCTCAGCAATTTTGTGGATGATTACAACAGCCTGATTGCCACCATCAATAATGCAATTGATGAAAAATACGATTCAGACTATCCGCCCCTTACTGATGACCAGAAGGACTCCATGACTGATACGCAAATTTCCAACTATGAAGAAAAGGCCAAAAAAGGGCTGCTGGAAAAAGACTCACTGCTTACAAGCTTCCTGAGCGACTTGCGGTCAGCGGTAGTCGACCCAATTTCCAATATGTCCACCACCATTTTCGACTTCAAGATCACCACAGGCGACTATGATACAAACGGTAAGCTTGTCCTCGGGACTGAAGCGAAAGTGAAGGCAGCCATTGAAAGTGATCCTGATGCGTTGGCCAAGCTTTTCTCCCAGGAGTCGTCCACTTATTCGGATGACACAAAGGTAACCACCAGCAGTGACAGCGCCTATGATGCCGATGAACTGGCGACCAGGTACAATGAAGAAGGCATCGCCTATCGCTTTTATGATATCCTGGCCAAATATACATCAACCACCTACGGTAAGAAAGGCCTGCTGCTGGAAAAAGCAGGCATATCAGGTGACACGTCCAGCACCAATAACACCTTATCTGACCAGATTTCCAAATATGAAGAGGAAATTACTAAGGAAGAAGACCGGCTGAGCAGTTATGAAGACAGAATCTACAATCAATATACCAATTTGGAAACCTATATCAATAACATGAATACCCAGCTGTCGGCCCTGCAGTCGTACCTCTCCTCATCGTCGTAAAGGGGTTGATCCACATGAAATCAGACGAAATTAGGGAGCATTTGACACAGGAACTAACCATCCTGGAAGCAATTGGCGCCAACAACAGGAATCAAGTGCGTCATTTCCACAGAGGCGATATGCGGGCAATCCTCCATTTAATGCGGGAACGGGAAAAACTCTTTGACGAACTTGCTGCTGTATGCCACAGTTTGCAATGTGACAAGAATTGGCAACAGGCTAGCGAGTTTCAGTTCATGGTTAGGTCGATTAAAGCCAAACTACAGGAAGTATTGGCTGGGAGCACTGAGGTGATGCAAGAAACTATGCTGGAACGAAACCGTATTGCCGCCAAGTTGCACAGTATCCGCTCAGGCAGACAACTAAAAAACCGCTATGTCAGAAACTGGGAGGTACCAAGGCCAGGCCGCCGTCTCAATGCAAAGGGATGAAGAGGAGAAAATTCCTCTTCTTTTTTTGACGTAAGTGCATATGCCTTGGAATAGCCTAACCACGGAGTACCCGAAGGACACGGAGGGATTTTATTATTACCTGGATTCCTTGCTACATCCTAAACTCAACACCATTGCACTTTTCAGTGCTATTAATATCTTTATTCCTGATTCCTGCGCGATGAATATCGCGCCGTTCCACTCTGTGTCCTCTGTGTCCTCTGTGGTTCAAAAACACTACCCCAAAACTTCCAACTGTCAGAACTTTTGTACTATTATGAAAGCCCCTCACAAGAATGTGAGGGGCTTCACGTCTATTTAACGACTATTGCAGGAGTTTCAATACCTGTTGGGGCTGCGAGTTGGCTTGGGCCAACATGGCGGTAGCCGCTTGGGTGATAACGCTGAGTTTTGTGTAGGTCGCCATTTCGGATGCCATATCGGTATCTTTGATGAGCGAGTTGGCGGCAGTCAGATTTTCACTGGCTGTACTCAGGTTGTTAGTAGTTGCATCCAGGCGGTTGACAACGGCGCCGAGGGAAGCTCTTTCGGCCGATACTGTTGCAACAGCGGTATCGACTACCTTGATGGCTATATTGGCGGCTGCCTGACTGCTTACGTCAAGTCCTTGCACGCCGAGAGACGAAGCATCCATGTTGCCGATGTTAATTGTAATGTCCTGCCCGGTATTGGCGCCGATAAGGACAGTGGCTGTTCCATTGTTTGCCAGGTCAGTGGCTGCTGTAGTCTGCGCAAAAGAAGACAACGCATCAGTAGCGGCCGTATTCTTGGTGGTGCCTGTTGAGTCTTTTACAGTTATAGTCAATCCATAAATAGCGGAAGCGGTACCGGCTGTTGCAGCAGTGGCTTGTACTGTGCCTGTTGCCAAACCAGTTGCTGAGCTGGAAGCAGCAGAAACAACTGACAATGTGTAGTTGCCGTCATCAAGAGCACCCAAAGTGGTACTAGAAGTAACATTGACGGTATCTGTCACCAGGCTGCCGTTCTTCATATAACTAATAGTAATAACATCGCCGCTGGCGATGCCAAGCTTGTTGCCGGCGGTGTCGGTCAGGGAAGTTAATGTTGTGGCGGTAGTAACAAGGGTGGAAGCACCGGCTTTGAGTGCAGTATTGCTCTCCACATTGGCAGTGCTACTGGTTTTCGCACTCATTGAACCATTAAGCAGTTTCTTGGTATTGAACTCGGTGGTGTCGGCAATATTGTTGATTTCATCTACCAGGGCATCGACTTCGTCCTGGATATTTGAGCGGTCAGAATCGGTGCTGGTATCACTTGACGATTGAACGGCAAGCTCGCGGATCCGCTCCAGGATGGAATCGGTTTCTTCCAGAGCGCCGTCGGCGGTCTGGACCATGGATGAGGCATTTTGTGCATTATCGCTGGCCTTATTAAGACCATTGATCTGGTTGAGCATTTTTTCGGAAATGGCCAAGCCGGAGGCGTCGTCGGATGAGCTATTGATTTTATAGCCCGATGACAGTTTCTCCAAAGATGAATTCATGGACTTGGTGTTTTTGTTTAATTGATTCCAGGTGTTCAGAGCCGAGAGATTGGTATTAATAACTATTCCCATTGTTAATTCCTCCTTGATTTTTGTTTGAGCATCCATGCCCAATTTTTGATTGAACATTTAGCCCTTGGAATTATTGGATTATTTCAAGGGCTGACTACGTGAGTTGCACTGAACTGCAACTGGGTTAAGGGTTGCCTAAACTAACTTGAGCGACAGTCTCTTGTCCGGCCTAAGCCGAACCTTATTCATGGAAAACGCCTCCTTTCCTATTGTCTAATTTTGTATTCGGCTGAGAAAATTAGAAATTTATTTAGTAAAGTGTTTGAATTTCGTTTATTTTGCTATATTAAGGATAACTTACTGTTTGTATCTTCCTGAAAAGCAAAAAAAAAGCACCTATTTCTGTACGAAACAAGTGCCTTGCATTGATAATATTATTTTGCATAAAGTCTTCCACATTCAACGTATTTTAATTACCTTAACGCGGGGAGTTTTCTTAAATATCAATAAAACAGAATATAATGGCCAGATAACTTGCAAAAATTAATTCGCGGCTTCCTGTAAATAATAACCTACTCCCCGTACCGTTTTTATTGAGATATTCAGCTTTTTGCGCAAGTAATGGACATAAAGATTGATGGTAGCCATTCCTGTTTCGGAATTATACCCCCATATCTTTTGCATAATCCATTCCTTGGTAACGACACGTCCATGGTTGCGGAACAACAGTTCCAAGAGTTGTGATTCTTTTAATGTTAACGAAATCACCTCATCGTCTTTAATTACTTCACTGCGCAATGGATCAAAGAAGAGACCGTTAGCATTAAAGCTGGTTTCCACCAGTTCCTTGTCTTTACGCCTGGTAAGGGCCCGCAGTCTTGCCAATAATTCGACAGCAAAAAACGGTTTTAGCATATAATCGTCGGCACCGGCATTTAATCCTTCCGCCCTGTCTTCCGGCGCATCTTTTGCTGTTAAAAAAAGAACTAAAGTAGAATGACCGAGACTGCGAAATTCTTTTAGCAAGGAAAGACCATCACGTTTAGGCAGCATGTGATCCAAAATGATGACATCGTATACTCCGGTACAGGCCATTTCAATACCTGTCTCGCCATCCAGAGCACTGTCTACTATAAAACCATTTTTTCTTAGTAAATGAGATAGTACTTCAACTAATTTCTCCTCGTTTTGCAATAATAGCAGTTTCATGTAACAACATTCCTTTATGACCACTCCCTTGTGAGAATTTCCCTTCCTTGGGTTAATTTACATTAAAATTATCGCAAATAAATATTTGAATTTCGTTTAGTATTTTACAATTTTAACAAATAGTTAACAAATAATAAATAATATTGCCGATTTTTAAAAGAAATTCAAATATTAGGTTTCGATATTAGTAAACACAGGGATTAATCCGGGATATCATTGACTACCTGACTCCTGAGTTCTTTTTGTGAAATTTATGTAAGGGGTATTATTCATGACAAATCAAGATATTTTCTCAATAATTAGTGAGTTGCAGAACGATATATTTAATAGTCAGTTCAGAAACTTTCCCAATAAATTTGGGGCCTTTGCTGAAAGTCTAGCGGTAATTTTCCACTCATCGCCAACCAGCCATAGCAAGGCTTTCAATCGCATACTGCTGGCATTAATTCATGCTTATGAAAATAAAGACTACCTACTTGTTGCCGATACTTTGGAGTTTGAACTCAAACCATTATTAATTGAAGTGTTAGGCGGTGAAGAATAGTATGGAACTATATCAGCGGAATATTTCTTTAATAAAAAACAAAATCCCCACCGTATACCATGCCCTCACAGCGGAGAAAAATTTTCCTGATAAAGTTGAATACATTCCCAGGGAAGATAATTTTGTGATATTGGGAAATAATTACCGGGTACACATGCACAGCAAATATGATCAAGAAAGAGAAGTAAAATTTCTATTAGATAAAATTCAGGGTAGTATCGATACGATAATATTGTTCGGTTTTGGTAATGGAAGAGCCATACAAGAAATAAGCACCAGGTTTCCGGAGCTTAAACACCTGATAATTGTTGACCCAAATCCGGAACCCCTGCTCTCATTTTTGCAGCGCTGGGAAATCAGCAGTATATTTAAGTATTTTCCAGATATCACATTTGTTATTAATAAAACGGTTAAAGAGGCTGAACATATTTTGGAACAGGTCATTCCGAAAAATAATAGATTGACCGTTCTATCCCATTTGACTTATCAGATAATATATCCCGGCTACTATGATGCCTTATGGCAAAAACTCCGCAGCATAATCCGGTTTACGGCGATTAACACCGTAACTACCGAAGCTTTTAGAAAGAAATGGGCAGTTAACGTTTGGCGCAATTTAAGGTATACCTCTGTTGATATTGGATCCTTTTCCAAAATTCTCAATGGTGTCCCGGCTATCTTGGTTTCAGCAGGACCATCATTAAACAAGAATATCCATCTTCTTAAACAGGCTAAGTCCAGAGCGTTGATGGTGGCCGCAGGCAGCGCGATGACAATATTAAATTCTCATGGCATTATACCGCATTTTAGAATAGCTATTGATCCAAGTAATCCAAATGAAAAATTGTTTGATAAAGTTGATACTGCCGCCTGCCCGTTAATTTACAGCAATCGCTTATTTCATGGCATTCTACCTAATTATAAAGCAGCAAAAATCCATATTGCGTTTCGTGATGATGATTTTCTGGAAAATTATATTTTAAATAGAGCGGATGTCCCCAGTATGTCGATACAAAGCGGGTTCTCAGTTGCTAACACGGCCATGGATGTCTTGATAAAGCTAGGTTGTTCAAAAATTATATTAGTCGGCCAGGATCTGTGCTACACCGGCGGAAAACTTCATGCCAAAGGAGCATGGGATGAACAATATGAAACTACGCGGCAGACAGATGAAGCGTTGGATATATTCGGTAATCAGGTGTTCACAGACAAGCCGTTTTTAAGCATGAAGCAACTTTTTGAAACTCTAATTGCCGGTGCCAGTGAGGTGCACTTTACTAATGCAACTGAAGGCGGACTTGCGATTAAGGGTGCTCCCAATAAAACTTTGGCAGAAGTAATTGAACAAGATTTAAATGTGGAATATAACTTTACAGATGAGATTACAAAGATTTGGCACGAGCAGCAGGAAACTTTAATTGAAAAGAAGCGTAAAATTGACGCTGTTGTCGATGACATTCAAATGTCAGTGGATGAGTTGATTGCTCGTAATGAGCGCATTTTGCGCAAAATTATGAAGGTAGAGCAAAAAGTGGAGTGCGGCGTCCATGACAAAACAATGTTTAATGAACTTACAGCCGTTAATACTTTAGTGCAAAAACAAGCAAAAAATGCTTTTTTCACAGAAGTTGTACACCCAACCTATTTAAATAAATTCCTTATTCGGGGTGATAAGCTGCTCGCTAACCGGAAAGACAGTTCACAGCCTGATTTAGCCAAAGAAGTCGAAGTTGTGGCTGCCAACAGCGTGGAGTTGCAGGAGTACTTGCTCTTAACAGCTGAATTAATTAAAGAGTACAAGGCAAGTGTAAGCTAAAAGTAGCGTTTTTGAATATAATCTACTTTCTTAGAAATAAACAAAGTTAGCAAAACCTCCACTTGTAGGCTTTGAAAAAATATCCGTAAATAGTATAATTATAGTAATACACTTCGTACAAGAATGGAGGTGACTGCAGAGCACTCGAAATGCTCTGCCTAATATGAGCAACTCCGTACATATTGAACTCCTTGCATTAGATGTGAATATGTTTGGTACCCCAAGCAGGATACATCCTGTCCTGATATGGGATGATAAGGAGGCAACCCTTGTCGATGCCGGCTATCCCGGTATGTTTCCCCAGTTGCAAAAGGCTGTGGAAGATGCCGGTATACCTTTTGCTAAAATTAAACGGATAATCATCACCCACCAGGACTGGGATCATATCGGCACACTGCCTGACATCCTGGAAGCCCGCAACGGTGAAGCGGAAATATATGCACATGCCGATGAGAAGCCCTATATTGAAGGTACCCTTCCGTATATTAAAATGACTCCGGAAAAGATAGCTGCCAGACTTCAGTCCATTCCGGAAGACCTGCGGCCCAAAGCGTCCGCTTTGTTCGCCAGTATACCGACTGCCCGTGTGAACCGGACAGTATCAGACGGAGAAATCCTGCCTTTTCATGGCGGTCTGAAAGTAATCCATACTCCTGGACATACACCAGGACATATATGTCTATTTGCTAAATCCCACCGCCTGCTTATCGCCGGCGACCAATTGCGGGTTGAAAATGGCATTCTTGTCGGACCAGCTGAGATCTATACGCCCGATATGCCAACAGCGCTCAAATCACTGGCAAAGCTGGCCGAATACGATATTGACCGTGTATACTGCTACCATGGCGGTTTGTACGCCCCGAACGCAGCTGCCCGTATCAGAGAGCTTGCCAATACAGGCAGCGAATAGCAATCAAGAAGAAGAGCCACAATTCTCACATCATGAATTGTGGCTCTTCTTCTTGATGAACCCATTATTGGTTGGCACTCTTGCGCTTAGTCAATATTGATAAAACCGTATTTGCTACATAATTATTTAGCAGTAATATCATAAACTAATTTACCATTAAAAAAGGTCATTACAACCTCCGCCTTGTCGATATCAACAGGTTTAATCTTTAACAGATTCTGATCAAGCACAACAAGGTCCGCCAGCTTGCCTGGCTCGATGGAACCTGTCTCCTGTTCCATAAACATTGCATAGGCGCCATTAATCGTAAAACTTCTGATCATCTGCTGTACTGTTGCCCGTTCCTTTTTATTGAGTAAATACCGCTCATCATCCATATCGGTTATATCCTCAACTCCATATGGGTTGCCGTCATTTAAGTTGCGGGTAACGCCGGTATCAATTGCGGAAAGCGGTCTGGGCACAGGAGTAATGGGATGGTCGGAAGAAGATGCGACGGTTATGCCGTTGGCAAAGAAAGTTGCTAACGGGTATTCTTCCTCAGCCCGCTCCCCTAAAATCCGGTAATCTACATTATGCCACCAGTTTGGCCCTTTGAAGTGCCAATAAGGTTGTACGCTGGCAATTACATTCAGTTCTTTAAACCGTGGTATATCGGCCTGATCAACCAGCTGCAAGTGAGTAATAGTATTGCGGTAATCCTGTTGCGGAATCCTACCCCGGACATATTGCAAAGCATCCAAAACATTTCTGGTAGACGCGTCTCCCGTTGAGTGAACATGAACTTGCAGTCCCATCCGGTTTGCCAGATAAAAAGCCTCTTTAAGTTTTTCCATATCCCATAGAAATTCACCGTAATAACTGTCTCCCTTGCCGACGGCAAGTGTGTAAGGTTTGAGCAAATAGCTTGTTCCGCCCTCAACGACACCATCGGCAAAGAATTTGGTGATAGTCACTTTGAGGTGTGGGGAATTATATTTTTTCCGCAATTCATCAATGACTGCAAACTGTTGGTATAAATCACTCTTCGGCTGAACCGTCACCGCTCCCCGGATACGAAGCGCCAACTCCCCGTTTTTCTCCAGGTGGTCACACGCCTGCAGGACCATTTTTATATAGCGGCTCGCAACACACAATATACCGGTAATACCATAACTATGCATCCTTTTTTGGAATGCCGCCATGGCACCGATATACTGATCTAAACTGTATTCAGGCTGGGCGATAAGCGACATGGCCCCCTCTTTCAGCGTGCCCCACAACTCACCGCTGCCGGCATCTTTTTCCAGAACCACACCTGCGGAAACTTCGGTTTCCGGCGTTATACCATTCATCGCAAGTGCCTTCGAGTTAACCCACAGACTATGTCCGTCCATAGCTCTGAGGACAACGGGAATATCCGGAGCAACAGCGTCAAGATGTTCCTTCCGGGGCCCTTTGGTCAACTCATCACCGGTAAATACACTCCACAACCAGCCTTGACCAAAAACAACAGTGGCCTGCGGATGTTGAGCAATGAATTCCTTTACCGCTTCAACATACCCCTCAAGATCCCTGATTCCAAACAACTGTACCTCATACAGCTCGGACAGCGACAAACCCGGCGGATGAATATGGGTATCAATCAGTCCTGGGATTACCATTTTGCCATGAAGATCTATTACTTTCGTATTCTCATCTATGTAACCAGCCGCTTCATCATCACTGCCAACAAATATAATCTTGTTGTTCTTTACTGCAACCGCCTGACATATTGAATCCTGACAATCGGCAGTATACACTATCCCATTGACCAAAGCCAAATCTGCTGGAACGTCACATGCCATTTGGTTCACCTACCCTGCCATTAGATTGGTTTTAATTCTTAGTAATGCGATTATAATGCTTTGATTTTTACCAGCAATCGGCGGAAAGGGTGGACGGG
>JAEYSJ010000109.1 GCA_023434855.1 Bacillota bacterium
CCAGTCGTTCTTCCTGTGTCTTTATTGCGGCAGCAGCTTCGGCTTCTTTTTGTAGATAGACCCCCAGCTTTGTCAGCCAGTTTTTTGTTCCCGCCAAACCAACAGGATAGTCGGAATCAAAAAAAGGAACACCCACCTGCCTGTATAAATCGCCTGCCAGTTGTCGCAGCTTAGGAAATGCTTGTCTTGTGCCGCCCAGCAATATACAGAGTTCGGAAGAAGCTATTTGCTTTATATCAGCCAATGTGGAAAACACCGGAAACTGCCGTTGCACCTGCAGCCCGAAAAGCTGCAGCAATTGTTTCATTTCCCGGGCATCCTTGCCTTCAGGCCCACCATGATCCCCCAGCAGTGTTACCGTGTGTTCCGCTTTATCCAACGGTGCAAGAAACCGCTCTGCTAATGCCTTACTGGCCTGGTAAAAGCCGCTGTAATAATCGCCATCCAGAAACCCATGACTGGCTACTACCAGAATTGGCAAGCCCAGTTCCTGCTCGGCCTGAATTGCCACAGCTTCTGTATCGTCACCGATTACACCCGCTACACACGAATTGGCTATCACAATATACAAAGGCTTATACGTCTCAGCAACATACTCAATACACGCCCGCAATTGATCAGTACCGCCAAAAATGGAATGCTGCTCCGCTAAGTTGCTGCTGACCAGCGGTGCCGTGTATAGCTTAGGCCGAAATTGCTGCCGTGCCAGTGCCCGGTAGTGCATAGACAAATCCATATCATGAGAAACATGCCCACAGGCTTTTGGACTGTGAAAGATGACTGCTGCCCCTTCATTATGAGCAACTGCCTGCCACACACCGGGCATACTGCAGCTGCAGCCGCTTTTCTCTCTTTTTCGCAGCCGTTTACTCATCACCATAAGTAAGCACCAACTCCTCTAGCTCGGTAAATGTTATTGGCGTAGGTATGGTAAGCTCTTGATTCTTACTGATGTAATCAGCTAGCATACGGTAAACCTGGGCTTGCTCTGACTGCGGCGCCCATTCGATCACTGTTTGGCGCCGTATTTCCGCCTGATGGACCATTCGTTCACGGGGAATAAAAGCAACTAGGCGGGTATTAAGCTTTCCGGCAAACTCAGTTAATAGTTCCCGCTCCTTCACAATGTTACGGCTATTACCGATAATCCCGCCTAGCCGCACCTTTCCCCTGCCGGCAAACCGGGCGATGCCCTTCGCAATATTGTTTGCCGCATACAGAGACATCAGTTCACCGGAAGAAACAATATAAATATCCGTTGCATACCCTTCTCTGATCGGGACAGCAAAACCGCCGCAAACCACATCGCCCAATACATCATACAGTACTGTATCGTCTTCACTGACAGCCCGCAGCTCGTTTAATTTCTCCAAAGCGACGATAATCCCGCGCCCTGCACAGCCCACTCCCGGCTCAGGTCCGCCAGCCTCTACACATTTGACGCCGCCAAAGCCGGAATGCACAACTTGCTCTATTGACACCGCCTCGCCGAATTCTTTCACCATATCGAGCACGGTTTGCCTGCAGGTTCTCCCTAACAGCAGCCGCGTCGAATCATTTTTGGGATCACACCCTATTTGGCAGACGGGATAACCCAGTTCAGCCAGCGCGGCAGATACATTGGCTGCAGTCGTCGACTTCCCAATGCCGCCTTTTCCGTAAAAAGCAATTTTCTTCATTTCGGCAACCTCAATTTAAAAATAAAATAACCCTTTCCACGCGCAGGCAGAAAGGGTCATACAAGATCTATTCAAAGTTCATTTTGAACTGCTCTCATAGTCCCCTCCCCATCGCTCGCAGGTAAAACGGTGACTGTTAGTTAGGCAGTTCTCCTGACTCTGGCTCATAGCTTGCCCAAACCTTCCCAAGACTTTTCGTCCCAGTGGTATTACTTGGGTTCACTCCCCATTACAGTGGCGGGACCGCGCCGGCTTTGCACCGGACTTCCCTATTAAGCCCCGTAGGGCACCTAGCTCGTCTATATTAGCTTGTAAAACTTGCTATAGATAGTCTAACAGACAAATCCGCACTAAGTCAACGAAGATATTGACGCAGAATTCTAACAACAGACCCCGGCCTTATTCAATCGCTCCATAAATCTCGGGATAAACAACCTTAGACATATAGACCACTGCTTCATCAAAGCGAATACCGGGATTTAATAAAAACAACTCCATAGGCAGAAAGAATACCTGCTTATTTTGTACCGCTCTAAGCATATTCCAGGCAGGATTACTTTGAATATCAGATTTTAAACGCTTGCTGATCTCCGGCATAGAGCCCATAAAAGTAATCAAAACAATATCCGGATCTCCTTCTACTATTTTTTCCATACTGTATGGCGCTGCATCCGGATCGTCAGCCTTAGGCGTACTGCCTGAAGCAATATTTTGCAGGGAAAGCATGCCTGCCACATTCCCAGCAATACTAGTATCCAGCTGCACAGTCACGCTGCCCGCTGTTGCATGAAGGATAACAATACGCTTGGAGGTGGCCGGTAATTGGTCGGTTACTGTTTTTATCCGTTTATTAATATTGGCGGAAACACCGGCAGCCATTTCCGGAGTACCGGCAATGTCACCAAAAAGCTTGGTTTTCACCAATACATCCTCATATGTTTTCATCCTGGTAATCATAAAGGGAATATTACTGCTCTCCAGAATGGGAATCAGTTTTTCATGCAAGCCTTGATATCCAATTACCAGGTCAGGCTGCAAGGCAATGACCTGCTCAGCATTAATATTAGCCAAATGACCCACTTCCGGCAAAGCCTGCGCCTCTGCCGGCAAACTGCCTGTTCTGGCGCTCGGCTTGCCAACTGCCTTGCCGCCCACAGCATACAGCAAATCGACATAGCTGACTGATAAAGGCACAATACGCTCCGGCTTTTTCGTTAAAACAACTTTGCGTCCCGCATCATCCTGTAGGGTAAGATAGACGGCTGAAGGTATTTTTTCCTGCTGAGCAGGCTGAGAGGAACAGCCGGTAAGGATAAGGCTACTTGCCAATAATGCAAGCAAACCCATTTTGAAGCAGCTTACAAGTTTCATTTTACGCCCTCCATAATTGAATAAGTAAAAATGCCGGATATAATCGCTATCCGGCATTTTTGATATTGGTTTAGAAGGAATGTTTTACGCCGATTTCAAAGGTGCGTGGCATCCCATAGAAGTACCCGCTCATAGTGTTTGGAGTATTGTTAGTTGTTACATCATGTCTGTCAAAGATATTCCGAACAGTAGTAAAAATAAGCGTATCAGGTGTCGCCTGATAGTTTAGCATTAAATTAACTGGGAAAGCATTCGGCGCATCGTTTGCTCTGTCAGCAATATAATTCGCTGATAAATTAGCCGTTATTCTATCCTGCGTATAGCGCAGCACTAAATTACTTTGTATGCGGCTATAAGTACGTGTCCAGTTTGCAGTTGAATTTAGTTGCTGCCGGGGATTGCTATATGATCCACCGACGATATAACTATATTTATCGGACAATTTTTGTTCAAAACTAGCTTCAAAGCCTTCGTTTTTAAAGTTTTTAAAGTTCTGGAATTTGGAGCCTGGATCAGTATCTATATGATCCTTAAAATCCATGGCAAACAACGTTAATTTTAAAAGTCCAGTCTCAGTATGCTTCTTCCAGCCCGTTTCGTAAGTCCAGCCACTTTCCGGCTTTAAAGCGGAATTAGAATAAAAACGGTTTTGAGTTGTAAACGGAGCATACAATTCAGTAAAAGTCGGCAGTCTAAAGGCTTTACCGGCATTCACAAACCATGAGCTATCTTCTCCAACTCTCTGATTATATTGAAATTGAGGTAATAACTGCTCATACGTCTTACCATTCTCATCTTCGCTAGTTTGTCCTCTTAAACCAACAATGAGCTTCTGAGAACTACTGAAATCTTGTGTAAGCTGGGTGTACAAAGAGACTGCGCTCCGATCATAATTGCCTTTAGGTACGGCGGTTGGGTAAAAAGTTATCTGATCGTACGTTTCTTTATCTAATGTAAGTCCCACCAAGTATTGTCGGCTTCCATCCTGCCAGATCTTGTTGGTATCTACACCATACTTATTTGATTTTAAATTTACTTTACTGGCATACGTACCATTAGTGTTTTTAGTATAATAATCCAGTTCACGGAATGAACCATAGAGATTTGCTTTCCAATCTCCATCTACATAATTAAAGCCAACGCGATCTAAATTTTCTTTATCATTATAAAGTTGATACAGGGTGTTATCCGATTTTCTTCTGGTCTCTTTATCCATTTCATCTTCTAAATGAGTATAGTTAAACGTCAGCTTATCATCAAAGCGATATGTAGTAGTTAAACTGCGTTTCTCTCCGCCAATGAAATTACTCCAATTAGCGGGTACTCCCATCATGGATGATCCAGGGCTGTCTGTAATCTTATCGGCATCACCGAGCTTGGAAAAGCTGGTGCTAAAGGCTAATTTGCCTGTCTGAAGATTAAGGCTGTGATTCTGTTTACCATTAGTGCCTGCAGATGTAGTAAAAGAGTTATTTACTTGTTTCTTTGTAATAATATTAATAACGCCCCCAAAAGCATCGCTTCCATACATAACAGAGCCGGCGCCTCTGACAACTTCCACTTTTTCAACATTTTCCAAAAGAATATTATCTAGTTGAACATTTCCGTTCATATTAATCGGCGCGCCATTGACCATAATCAACGTACCTTTTTTGGCACCGCGAATGACTAACTCGCTGCTCATACGCCCGGCAGACTGACCATAAGGATTTTGCGAGTAAATATTAATTCCTTCAACGAATTGGAGCGCATCAATTACGGTTGTAGCTCCGGTTGCTTTTAATTCTTCTCCTGTTTTAACCGTAACACTGGCCGGAGTATCCAACTCCTTGGTCTCAGCTCGAAGAGCGGTTACCACTACCTTATCAAGACTGAATTCAGCAGCTTCTTCTGCGTATACGCCAGGTGCTGCCACAAAGCCGACAGCTAGCGCTGTACAGATCATTTTGCTTAACTTTTTGTTCATATTACCATTCTCCCTGCTTGTCTTAATTTTTAAATTTAGCATCCTTGCTACTTCTGGATTACTTATGTACACACAAAAAAAATGCCGCCTCAGTTAATAGAGAGAGGGACATTTTCAGCTGTACAGCACTGTCGTCTTGCTTGATAAACTCTCCTTGCACGTATATGAAATTTATTAAGAGGCTTAAACCTGCTCCCCACTTCCTCTGTAAAAAGGACCAGTGTAGGCTGGAGCCAGTCTCCACCCCGGTTGTACCAACAAAAAAGACTCTCTGTTCTTGGACAGAGAGTCTGAAAATGCACTATCAATAGTTAAAGCTATCGTGCAAATCCCCTCCCCATCGCTCGTAGGGTAAAACGGTGATGATATGATCCTTACTTCTTATGACATTTGTGTCCTGGATGCTGCATAGCATCTTTAAGATGCTGTACATAAATATCCTGGATCGCCGCATTCTCACCTAAACCACACAAATGGGCTTCTACTTCAAAGCCAGCTGCCAGTAGTTGAGATTTAGCTGAGTCTGGTTCATCGCCAGCCATATCATTTTGAGCATGGTCACCTGCAACCAGCATGAATGGCTTCAGTATCACTTTGTGCACCTGCTGCTTTTGTAATTTTTCAAGCACACTATCTAATGAAGGAAATCCTTCAACCGTATATACGTAGGCCTGTTCAAAACCGGCTTGTTCCAGCTTCATTTGTAGAACAGCATAAGCGGCATTGGCCGGATGAACTCCGCCATGGCCCATGAAAACAACTGCCTGATCCTTTTCCAGCTTTTCAAGCTGGCTTTTCATGGTCTCAATAACTGTAAGATAGTCATCGGGCTGTTCTTCCTGGCCCATATAGAAAAGTAAGGGACGGCCAATAGCAATGCGCTCAAATGCCTTTTCTTTGGCATGAGCATATTCAACAACGATTTTCTTAACCTTGTCATATTCTTCGCCAGCTACTATATGGAGCGGCTGTACATAAACCTCTTGATAACCAGCAGCCTGCAAGCGTTCAATTGCCTGCCTTTCCGTATCAATTTGAATGCCATCGCGCTGGGCAATTTTTCGGATCACCATCCGTGATGTAAAGGCACGAACCACATCATAACCAGGAAAAGCAGCACGAATTTTATTTTCCGTACTTTCAATATTTTTCTTCAATGTTTCCGTATAAGACGAACCAAAACTGACTACTAAGATTGCTTTCTTCTTACTGCTACCTTGCATGTACCAATACCCCCCCCTACAAATACAACATAATAAAAATACAATATATGTAAAATATGAGTTAGAAAAATAAGACCCCCTAAAAAGGGGGACAGCGATACGTTTCCCAGGCGCAACGCTGAAAGAAGACAACATGACATTTATGGCTAACGTCCTCACCAAAACCTAAAGTGAGGAAACTTTTCGACAAAAGAAAGACCTCCCCGTAGAACACAGGAAGGTCATGTTTATAAGAGTGATCAATCCAAATAAAAACCTGGCATACAAATATAGCCAGGAAGGAATCGATTGCTCGAATAATCCCCTCCCCATCGCTCGTGGGTATAACGGTGAC
>JAEYSJ010000131.1 GCA_023434855.1 Bacillota bacterium
CATGTCCTCAGTCCAGTACAGGGACCGGCAGAAGATTTATCAGCCCAAGGTTAATGCTGAGATATGCCGCAAACTGTAAAAGAGGCATAATCCCTAACTGTGCTACCTCACCGGCCATTTGAGCAACGCCTATGGGGCCTGACACCTCAGCCTCGATTTTTCCTGTAATCATTTGAGCTATACCAGTGACCATACTGGCAGTCACCATGTAAGTCTGCTTAAAAGCCAACCCGGAGGCTTCTAGAAAATCAGGACGATAATTATAAATTTGTGGTATTATGCCAATTATCCCCCGATTAGCACGCACATCATATTCTGGCACCACTACGGTGCTTTGAATTGTACCATTTCTTTCAAATTTTATAACTAACTGATGACCGGTGTTAGCTTGAATTATATCAACAAAGGACCGCCATGAATCAATTTTAGTGTCATTAACTGCAGTAATATAATCACCGGGAAGCAGTCCGGCCTGAGCGGCTGGCTTATCAGGAAAAACATTGCCAACGATTGGTTCATTGGAAGGTTTGTCAATTCCAGCGACCAAAGAAATAGTGAGGAATAAAACAACCGGTAAAATAAAGTTCATTACTGAACCAGCTACAATAACCAGCATTCTAGCCCATATAGGCTTATTGTTAAATGAATGCTCATCCTGCTCTTCATCAGGGTCCATTCCTGCAATTTTATTAAAGCCACCTAATGGTATAATTCGTAAAGAATAGAGCGTTTCACCATGCCTGCGGCTTAGAATTTTGGGACCGAACCCGATAGCAAATTCATCCACCCTCATACCAACTAATTTAGCGGTGATAAAGTGGCCAAGTTCGTGAAAAAAAATCAGCAACCCAAATACAAAAATAGTAGCAATCACTGTAGTGGACAATAAAATTCCCCCTAGTCGTGTAATTTTTTTGGGGTATTACTTGCTTGCATTGCACAATCTCGCGCCCACTTATCTGCGGCAATAATTTCAGCTAAATCAGGCTTGGCAATGACTTTATGTCTATCCATGGCATGTTTTATAAGCTCAACAATGTCAATGAATCGTATTTTCCCCGCTAGGAAAGCATATACGGCGATTTCATTCGCTGCATTGAATACGCATGGCAATGTCCCGCCTATGCGTCCTGCCAAATAGGCAAGATTCAACGCCGGAAAAGTATTTGTATCCGGCTGTTCAAATGTTAGTGAAGCTATTTCCCTGAAATTCAGCCTGGGAAATGTAGCGGGCAGACGTTCTGGATAATTAAGAGCATATTGAATTGGTATCCGCATATCCGGCTTACCTAATTGGGCCATCACCGCACCATCCACATACTCAATCATGGAGTGAATAATACTTTGAGGATGAACGATTACTTCGATATTTTCATAATCAACATCAAATAGCCATTTAGCTTCAATTACTTCCAACCCCTTATTCACTAAAGTCGCCGAATCTATCGTAATCTTTTTACCCATTGACCAGTTGGGATGACGTAAACAATCCTCAATCGTAACATTAGCCAACTGGTTTATAGTTAATCCGCGAAAGGGACCACCGGATGCGGTTAGTAACAGACGTTTGATGCTACTCAGCTTTTCCCCCTGCAAACATTGCAAAATAGCACTATGTTCACTATCGACAGGTAAGATTCGTACGTTTTTTCGTTTGGCAAGGGACATAACCAATTCACCAGCAGCAACAAGAGTTTCTTTATTAGCCAATGCAATATTTTTGCCTGCTTCAATAGCGGCTAAAGTAGGGTGTAAACCGGCAAAGCCAACCATTGACGTTAGTACAATACTAATCTTGTCATAAGTTGCTGCAGCCAATAAGCCATCTTCACCAGTTAAAATGGATGTAGGTCCCTGATAGCGTTTAACTAATCTGTCGGCAGCGGTTTTGTCAACTAAAACAGCTAGATCGGGTTTAAAATAATCAATTTGTTCTTCCAACAGTCTGTCATTATGATAAGCGGCCAAAGTAGTTACCGAAAATTTATCAGGATTAGCCGCAATAACTTCTAAAGCCTGGGTACCAATAGAACCGGTACTTCCTAAAATCGCTACATACTGCATATGGTTCTCCTTCAACAAGTTCTAACGTAAAACGAAAGCCTGCAAATAGTAATATACTGCAGGAACTGAAAACATTATACTATCAAAACGGTCTAACACACCACCATGTCCGGGCAGCAAACTGCCAGAATCCTTTACTCCTGCAAAACGTTTCAGAGCTGATTCCACCAGATCCCCCAAGGGTGCTGTAATACCGACTAATACGCCAATATTTATAAAATGGACAAGCGATAATTTAAGAAAAATACCCAAAGCAGCGAGTATTGCTACGCTTCCTAGTAAGCCGCCAATAAAACCTTCAATGGTTTTACCAGGACTAATAGCAGGAGATAATTTGTGTCTTCCTAAATGTGAGCCGACAAAAAAAGCAAATGTATCGTTTGCCCATGTACCAATAAGCGCCAGCCATACATAAATCGCTCCAGCAGGTAAAGTTTTCGAATAAATAGAAAAAAACAAAGTATTGTCAGTAAATCTAAGCAGTATTAGATGAGCAAATGTCAATCCGATGTAGAATAAGCCGGTCAAAGTAAAAGCGGCATCATTCATAGTAAAGTTATTATTTGTTATCACAATTTTGACTAAAATTGCAATCATAATTAAAAACAGTATCGCAATGATTTCTTGCGAACTGCCTAGCCAGGCACAACCCAAAAGAAATAGTATCCCGATTATTCCCCAAGAGTACCATACTCTAATTTGTTTATTTTGGAACATGTTGCATAGCTCACGCCATGCTATCATGGCCAGAATACTCACTGTTACAACAAATAACCACTGACCGTAATTTATTATATAAAAAGCAATAGATATGCCAATAACTGCTGTTAAAATACGTTTAGCCAGCACAAAATACACCCACTTTGCATTCCTCTAATAATTACTTTTTTAAACCGCCAAACCGACGGTCGCGTTGTTGATAATCAGCAATAGCCTGTATCAAATGCTGTGGTTTAAAATCAGGCCAATTAATATTTGTAAACCAAAATTCGGTATAAGCTGACTGCCAAAGCAAAAAATTACTTATCCGCAAATCTCCGCTCGGCCTGATTAAGAGATCGGGATCAGGCAGATCGGCAGTATATAAATGCTGCTCAATACTGTTTTCATTTATTGCCTCAGGTTTTAATTTACCGTTAGCCACCTCTTGCGCAATCATTTGAACTGCACGAACAATCTCAGCCCGACCACCATAATTTACCGCAACGTTAAGTATCAATCCGGCATTATCGGCAGTACGTTTTTTTGCTTCTTCCATTTTATGCTGCAAACTTAGTGCCAATTCATCGGTCTTACCGCTAAACTTAATTTTAACATTATTATTATCCAGTTCATCAATTTCGCTATCAAGATAATTAGAAAAAAGTTTCATCAGTAAATTGACTTCTTCAGTCGGCCTTTTCCAATTTTCAGTGGAAAAAGCGTAGGTTGTCAAGACACCTATGCCAATTTCTGACGCAGCTTTAACAATATCCCGCAAAGCTTCTACTCCGGCACGATGGCCAAAAGTACGTGGCATACTTCTTTTTTGTGCCCACCGGCCATTGCCATCCATAATAACAGCCACATGTTTGGGGACTCTTGCCAAATCCAGAGAGCTATATATATTGGTTTCGTTAGCTTTATCTTGAGTACGTCTGCTAAACCATTTTTTCCACACAGTCAGACCTCCAAATAGGCTATTAATATGTTTAAACCCCCTCTTGCGAGGGGGTTTTCCAATCATGGAGCCTCAATAGCACTAACCGGGCAAACCGCCGCACATGCACCACACTCTACGCATTCGTCAGTAATTGTGTACGGAGTTCCTTCTTTTATTGCCTCAACAGGACATTCAGCAGCACAAGTACCACATGCAACGCACTCTTCAGTGATTTTATAAGCCATAATTTAAAACACCTCCTTTCCCATTTTAGCAGCAACAACCAAATGATAAATACCATCAGCATCAATATGCTGCCTGATAACATAAAAATTATCCTCTTCTACCGCAAAAATGCTTCGGGTAGGTCGGGTAACGTTAATTTCGTATTTAGCGTCAAGTGTTTTCATAAGTCTAACTGCTTCATCTAATGGCTGAGCAACTACATCCAAAGCTTACACTTCCATTATCTCTTTTTCTTTTGCTGCCATTGCCTGGTCTACTTCCTTTATGTATTTGTCAGTTAACTTTTGCATGTCTTCCTGGGCTTTCTTTGCTTCGTCTTCAGAAATAGTTTTATCTTTTTCAGACTTTTTTATGGCATCATTAGCGTCGCGACGTAAATTGCGAACAGCTACCCGTCCTTCTTCCGACTTTTTATGAATAACTTTTACAAGTTCTGTACGGCGTTGCTGGGTTAGCTGGGGAATGGAAAGTCTAATAACAGCGCCATCGCTATTAGGTGTTAGTCCAAGATCAGATTTCAAAATAGCTTTTTCAATAGTAGCAAGCATAGATTTTTCCCATGGCTGAATAGTAATCATTCGTGGCTCTGGTACAGCAATATTTGCTACTTGATTAACAGGTGTCGGTGTACCATAATAGTCTACCATAAGCTTATCCAGCAGAGCCGGAGTAGCACGGCCGGCACGTAAAGCAGCCAGTTCTTTACGTAAAACCTCCAATGCTTTTTTCATCTTGTCTTCATGGCTGGCATAAATCTCTTTAACGGTCACGTTTTTCCCCTCCCACAATAGTACCAATATCTTGGCCCAGCGCAGCTTTGGAGATATTACCAGGCTCATCGATACTAAAAACGATAATGGGAATTTTATTATCCATACAAAGACTAGTAGCAGTAGAATCCATTACTCCTAAACCACGCTTGAGTACTTCAATATATTCCAATTCTTTAAATTTTTTGGCATCAGGATTATGTCGCGGATCAGAATCGTAAACACCATCAGTATTTTTTTTCGCCATTAAAATCACATCTGCTTCAATCTCGGCAGCACGAAGAGCTGCCGTTGTGTCTGTTGAAAAATAGGGATTGCCGGTGCCTGCTGCAAATATCACTACTCGCCCTTTTTCTAAATGCCGAATAGCACGGCGCCTAATATATGGTTCAGCTATTTGCCGCATTTCAATAGCAGTCTGAACACGAGTATCAACATCGCAGTTTTCCAAAGCATCCTGAAGAGCCAAAGAATTCATAATAGTAGCCAGCATCCCCATATAATCGGCCGTAGCTCGATCCATACCTTTGGCACTGCCTGATAAACCACGCCAAATATTACCGCCACCTACAACAATTGCAAGTTGCAAATTATAAGCTTTTACTTCTTTTATTTCACGGGCAATGGAGTCGACAACCAAAGGGTCAATACCATAGCCCTTTGTACCAGCTAAAGCTTCACCACTAAGTTTTAAAACTAAGCGTTTGTATTTTGAGGCATCCAAATTGTAACCCCCGTCCTCAACTAGATTCTACATATATTTGCGTAAATCCTTCATTCAACACAACTATTTTTAGAAAATAAGAGAACACTTGCAGGTGTTCTCTTATTTTTTCACAGCAGCCATAACCTCGCTGGCAAAATCATTGGCCTTTTTCTCAATGCCTTCCCCAAGCTGATAACGAGTAAACCTTCTAATCGAAATGTTTTCACCGATCTTAGAAATACTCTCATTAATCAGTTGAGTAATGGTTTTATCAGGATCTTTAATAAAAGCTTGTTCCATCAGACAAACTTCTTTATAATATTTCTCAATGCGTCCTGCGATCATTTTTTCCACAATTTTCTCTGGCTTGCCTTCGTTTAAAGCTTGAACACGTAGAATTTCACGTTCATGTTCCAGGTCTTCGGCAACTACTTCTTCACGTCTTACATAACTGGGATTGGCAGCGGCGATTTGCATGGCAATATCTTTGGCCAATGCTTTAAATCCTTCTGTTTTAGCTACAAAATCAGTTTCACAATTTATTTCAACCATTACACCAATGCGTCCACCGCCATGTATGTATGCCTCTACAACACCTTCAGCGGCAACCCGGCCGGCTTTTTTTGCAGCAGCAGCCAGACCCTTTTCCCGCAAAAAATCTATGGCTTTTTCCATTTCACCCTTAGTTTCAGTTAAAGCTTTTTTACAATCCATCATACCCGCGCCTGTACGTTCACGCAGTTCTTTTACCATTTCAGCGGTTATCACGTCAAAATCCTCCTGTCTATTATTAAAGGTAAGGGGGAAATCACTCCCGTTCCCTTACCTTATGATATATAACTATTCAGCTGCCGCCATTTGTTCACCTTGACGGCCTTCTAAAACGGCATCTGCCATTTTCGCAGTAAGCAGTTTCACTGCACGAATCGCATCGTCATTGCCAGGAATTACATAATCAACTTCATCCGGATCACAGTTAGTA
>JAEYSJ010000135.1 GCA_023434855.1 Bacillota bacterium
TTTATCAGGGGGCTTATGATAAAACCGTTGCTTTAGCTGAATTGGCAACAAAACACGGCTTACCCTATGACAGGATCGGCTATGTAGGTGATGACCTAAATGACCTGCCGGTAATGGCCAAAGTGGGCCTGGCCTGCACTGTAGCTAACGCAGTACCGGAAGTTAAAGCCTGCGCGCACTTCATCGCTGGTCGTGCCGGCGGTCAGGGTGCAGTGCGTGAGATAATAGAGTTTATTTTAAAAGTGCAAGGCAAATGGGACGCTGTAGTGAATTTTTATCTTACGGGAAGTCCGGTTGAGATTCGACAATGAATTGGGGAACGTTTGAACCACGGAGTACGCGGAGGACACGGAGTGGAACGGCTCGATAATTATCTCGCAAGGACTAAGAGGGATTTGGACTGACTACGATGTGAATACACTGATTTCAGGATGTTGCGGAGAATATGAGTATTAAATAATAAACACTCCGCGTACTCCGTGTACTCCGCGGTTAGCCGTATCTCCAAGCCGTTAGCGGTTTTCTCAGTGCACTTTGCGGTTAGATCAATCCCGTAATTTTTTGAGAGGAGGATGCCGCATGTTTGGCTCCTGGCAGTACTATATGCTGAAACTGGTCAGCCGGCTGGTTTGTTTGTTGCCATACGGCTTTGTTTTATTTATTGGCAAGCTGCTTGGCCGTCTCTATTATCATGTTGCCGCGCGCCAGCGGCGGCATGCTCTTGCGCAGATTCAAGAAAGTCTAAGTATATCCCGCAGCCAGGCTGAAGCTATAATCAAAAGATTGTTTGTCAACCTTGGCCAGACTTTTTTGGAAGTAATGTATACACCGGCCCTCACGCCGAAAAAGACTAAGCAGTATGTTACTATTGAAAACCGTCATTATCTGGCTGAAGCCATTGCCCAGGGGCGTGGAGTAGTTTTTCTTACCGCTCATATCGGCAATTGGGAATGGCTGGGGGCGGCCCTGGCAATGGATGGCTTTCCGATGACCAGCCTGATTAAACGTCAGCCCAATGAACAGCACACCCGCATTCTTAATGAATATCGTCAAATGGTGGGTATTGAAATTTATACCCGGGGAACGGCTGAGCTGGTGGCGGCGGCCAAAGCCTTAAAACAGGGAAAAGTGTTAGGATTTCTGGCCGACCAGGATGCAGGCGTAAATGGGATTTTTATTAAATTTCTTGGTAAGATGGCCTCTACGCCAAAGGGTGCGGCTGTTTTTGCCAAAAAGTTCAATTCCCCGGTCGTTCCGGCTTTCATTATCCGGCGGCCTGAGGGCGGTCACCGGGTCATCATAAATCCGCCTTTATACTATGAAGATACCGGTTCTGAAACACAAGACCTGTGTAATTTTACCATACGGATGACTAATGTCATTGAAACGGCTATAAAAAAGTATCCTGACGAATGGATGTGGTTTCAAAAACGCTGGAACACCAAGCTCGAAGACTTGCGGGGTCAGGCCCTGGTTTGTGAAAGCGAAGAATTACCAGCTGAAAATTTGGCAAAAGAAAAAGGTAAACTTCAGTCCACTGACGAAGAAAGGATAGGTGAGCGGGCTTGAATAAAAGTTCATATCTGGCAATTGCCTGTGTTGTCCTGCTGTTGGTGGGTGGGATATACTATTTTGTTAAAGAAGAAGCCATAAGCTCCTCCCCGCCTCCGGCGCAGGAGGCGAGCAGTGAATCACCCGGCGGTTTGTCCTATGTTGGCAACACCATCGTGGAAGAACGGGACGGCAAGCGGGTGTGGGAACTTACTGCGGATAATATAGAAGTGGATTCACAAACAAAACATGTACGTCTAAAGAATCTTAAAGGTATTTTTTATCAGGATAATGGCGGCAAAATTGATATTACCTCGGCCCAGGCTGAACTTGATTCTCAGACCCAGGACGTGGTAATGGAATCTGAAGTTAAAGCCATTTCAAGCAACGGTGCGACTTTTACCGCCCAGAAAGCGCGTTGGGACGGGAAAGGACGGCACTTTTTCGGTTCGGACGGTATTAAGTTTACACGGGATGATACCGTTATTACCGGCGATAAAATTGACAGTGATGCCAATATGGAAAAGATTAAAGTGCAGGGAAATGCCCGTGTGGTAAAAGGGGGGTCACCAAGTGAACAAACTAAACAATAAGCTTGCGGGGATGCTATTGGTTTTGGCACTTTCCTTCAGCGTGGTTCCGCAGATTTATGCTGCGCAAAATAAGCCGGTGGAACTGACTGCCGATACAATTGATTATGACTCGGTAAAAGGTATAGTAACTGCGCAGGGCGGCGTCCGGGTTACCCAGGAAAATGCGGTTCTGACCGGTGCCAGTGCGGAATATAACACTAAAACCCAGGAAACTTATATTACCGGTGGGGTAAAGGCGGTAAAAGATGATGCTGTCCTTACCTGTGCCGAGGTTCGCTCGTATGACAATACTCACCTGGTAGCTACCGGTGATGCATTGCTGGTGAAAGGCGATAATAGCCTTTCCGGGCCAAAAATAGATTACTACTCCGACAAGGACTATGCGATCGTTCCGGCAAATGGCCATTTAACCACACCTGACGGATTTATGACAGCAGACAAAATAGAAGCTTTCCTTAAGGAAGACCGGGCAGTTAGTACCGGCAATGTGCACGTTGTCAGTGATGTACGCAAACTTGATGCTACTTCCGATGTAGCAGTTTATTACGGCGCCAAGTATGCCGCCCAGGACGAGCGGGGAAAAGTGGTGCTCACAGGCAACGCCCGGGCCGTACAGGACGGTAATGTGCTGACAGGCAACACCCTTACCATCCGTTTGGACGACAAAGCAATGGACGCCCAGGGCAGGACCAAACTGGTGATAGTGCCGAAGTAGCAAGTGGGAAAAAAGGTATGGGGATAAATATTGAACCACGGAGGACACAGAGTGGAAACGGTGCGATATACATCGCGCAAGGAAATGGTATAACCCTAACCCTCTGTTAATTGTTAAGCCCTCTGCGTCCTCTGTGGTTAGTTTAATTTCAGAATGGAAATGAGGACTAACGTTTTTATGTATATCGAAACGTCCAACCTAATTAAAACTTATCAGGGCCGCAATGTTGTGAACGGCGTCAGCCTGAGGGTGGACCAGGGGCAGGTTGTGGGACTGTTAGGTCCCAACGGTGCCGGTAAGACAACCACCTTTTATATGATTGTTGGTCTGGAAAGACCAAACAGCGGCCATATATCCATTAATGGTGAAGATGTGACCTGCATGCCGATGTACAAGCGTTCACGGTACGGCTTAGGCTATCTGCCGCAGGAGGCGTCCATTTTTCGCAAACTCTCTGTGGAAGATAACCTGATGGCCATCCTGGAAACTACCTGCCTTACACCGGATGAGCGCAAGGATAAAATGGAAAGTCTGCTGGAAGAATTTCATGTCACTCATGTCCGTAAACGTAAAGGCTCCGAGCTTTCCGGCGGCGAGCGCCGCAGAGTAGAGATTGCCCGCAGCCTATCGACAGACCCTTGCTTCATCTTATTGGATGAGCCTTTTGCCGGAGTTGATCCCATTGCTGTCGCCGATATCCAGGATATTATCGGCTATTTGCGCGAACGGGGTATCGGAGTGTTGATTACCGACCACAATGTCCGCGAAACTCTTAGTATTGTTGACAACGCGTATATCCTTAACGAAGGTGAAATTCTCATTTGCGGTGACAGTGAAACCATTGCTTCCAGCGAGGTTGCCAAGAAGTTCTACCTAGGTGAAAACTTTACCTTGTAAAGCGTGTATCAAAAGACCCGCAACCGTAATCTAATGAGGCTGTTTAAAAATGTTCTGTGATTATTTTTAGGCAAACTCTTGTAAGGAGAACTGCATGCGTATACTCGATAAATATATTATCAAAGAATTGCTTGGGCCTTTTGTTTTTGGTATTGCCGCTTTTTCCAGCGTGTTTATCGGTACCAGCACACTGTTTAGAATTGCCCAGTATGTTACCCAATACGGGGCGCCGATCAGCTCGGTCGTAAAATTATTTTTCTACAGTCTGCCCAGTATCATCAATCTTACCTTTCCCATGTCCATGCTGCTGGCCTCGCTGCTGTCCTTTGGACGCTTGTCAGGCTCCAGCGAAATTACGGCCATGCGGTCCGGGGGCATCAGTTTTTTCCGCTTGGCAATGCCTGTTTTTATCGTTGCTTTTCTTGTCAGCATTTTTTCCGTTGTGTTTAATGAGTTAGTGGTTCCTGCCGCCAATACTGCCTATAGCAATACTGTGCGGTTTGAAATAGAAAAGAACACCGCGCCAAAATCCCAGGAGCATATTGTTATTAAAGATGTTAAAGATGGAATATTGCAGCGGTTAACCTATGCGCGGAATTATGATGAAGCCACCAATGCCATGTACAACGTCACCATTGAAGAGTTTGACAATGACAATCTGGTGCGGGTGGAAAATGCCGAAAAAGCAATGTGGCAGAATAATCGCTGGGTTATGTATAATGGTACAATTCATGACCTGGCTGTTGATAACAACAGTATTCGCACAATGCGTTTCGAGCAGCAGATTATGCCGGTAGACAAGACTCCTGTGGCCATTGCCCAGGAACAAAAAAAGCCTGAGGAAATGACAATCAAGGAACTAAAGCAGCAGATTAAAGTCCTGCAACGGGAATATGTCAAAACAAATATTTATGAGGTGGAACTGCATCAACGGTTGTCGATTCCTATGGCCAGTTTTATTTTTGCGCTGATTGGCACACCGCTGGGCCTGCAGCCCCACCGCTCCAGTTCCTCAATTGGTCTTGGTCTTAGTATTATTATTATCTTCATCTACTATACCATTATGACCGTCACTACCGCTCTGGGACAAGGCGGCGCCATACCGCCGGCCTTATCCGCCTGGATACCAAACATCATAGGCATGGCCGCCGGATTATACCTGGTCCGCAAAGCCTCCCAGTGATATGAGAAAACCCTGGAGATACGACTAACCACAGAGGACACAGAGGTCACAAAGGGATATTTATGATTGCCTGCACTCCTTGCTGCGTCCTTAAATCAATGCATTCTTTTTAACACAGTCAGTTCAAGTCCCTCTTATTCCTTGCGAGATAATTATCGAGCCGTTCCACTCTGTGTCCTCTGCGTCCTCTGTGGTTCCAAAAATCATTAGCCCAGACTGACTACATTCTGAAACTTATACTCGCTAAATTAAGGAGGTGAAACCATGTATGGTATTGTATTGATTGCCGTTTTGGCGGTTACGGGTGGAGCTATTGCTTACATTGGTGACAAGCTTGGCACCAAAGTTGGCAAACGTAAGCTTACCATATTTGGGCTAAGACCTAAGCACACTTCAATTATTGTTACCATTGTTACCGGTATCCTGATTGTTTTATGTACAATGGGCGTGCTGGCACTGACATCAAGTGATGTGCGGACAGCCTTGTTTGGCATGGAAGCCCTAAAAGCCGAACTGACATCACTGACCCAGGAAGTGTCTGCCAAGAATATCGAACTTGACGCCAGCCGGGCTGCTTTGGAAGAGAAGAATACGGAATATACCGCATTAACAGCTAAGGTGCAGGAAACGGCGGCCAAACTTGCCAGTATTAGCAGTGAGCTTGCTGCCGTTACGGCTGAACGCGATAAAACTGCCGCTGCTTTACAGCAAGTACAGGCTGATTACGCATTGGCCAAGGGAGACCTTGGCAAAGCCAGGCAGGAAATACAGGCCTTGCAGGCGACTAAAAATGAACTTGATGCCAGGGTGAATAGCTTAAGTGAAGCCAAAACCGCGCTGCAGACAGACGTTGACCGCCTGAATGACTTGACGTCCAATCTTAGTAAAGGTATTCAGTTTGTGCGGGAAGGAGCGGTTGTATTCAGAGCCGGTGAAGTATTATCTACCTCAGTATTGCACGGCGGACAGCCGCGGACTGATGGGGAGAAAGCTTTGACTGCCGCTATATACCGGACGAATCAGAGCATTGTCGAAAAACTTGGCGTGGCAGATAAAGACCTTGACGTGTTGTGGATTTCCCGCGCTGACTTTGAACAAGCTCTGTCGGCATTGTCATCAACACCGGAAGATGTCATCGTCCGTATCTCGTCATCCGGTAATACCATATATGGCGAACCTGTTATCGGCCATATTGAACTGTTCCCTAACCGTCCGGTATATTCCAAAGGTGATGTGGTGCATTCCGAAATCCTCAACCCCGGCCAAAATGCCAAAGAAGCTGAGGAAACGGTAATCCTGTTTTTACAAAAAGTAAATGCCGCCGCGATCAAGCAAGGCATCCTGCCTGACCCTATTCAAGGCACAGTAGGTGTCATGAGCGGCTCTCAGCTGTATGACACCATCAACAAAGTGAAACGCTACAGCGGCAAAGTTGTGCTGACCGCTGTCGCCAAAGATGACACCTATACGGCAGGACCGCTTAAGATTGAAATCAGCGTCCGCAGTGCACAATCGATGTGATGATGATAAAATCAGGATGCCTTTTACGGGGTATCCTGATTTTTTAAAATGATTTAGCCAGCAGCGATAAATAATAGATTATTATATCAGAATTATGATATAATCACTATTAGACGTGAGGTGACATGCTATGCCTGTTAGCGAAGAAAAACAAGCTCTTTTGGATTTATATAAAAAGTTAGATGAAGCAGAAGAACAAAGCCGCTCCGGTAAAACATTGCCCTTCCATCAGGTAATGGCTGAGCTGAGGATTCGCATTATATCAGGTAAGCGAAACTATACTAAATTGCCTTAAATCTAATATTCTCGCTATATGATAGACCTTGGTATAACATACCACCAAAGAATCCTGCTTTTAAAGCAGGATTCTTTTCTTTTTGCGCGAATTAATAACAGTGTAAAATTAATTATGTAAACTCATAATCATGAGTGCACAAAAAGTGACTAAAAAGTCACATCAACAAAATCAAGAAACATACCAAAATTTACACCACAAAATGCAGCAGGAATAATGAAATGAATGTAGAATTTATGTTAACAAGAAACCTGCGAAAAGCGGCAGGGGCATAGCGGAAGTTTTTCTGTCAGCCGGGAGATATATATGAGGGAACATGGACACTCATAGAAAAGCCCCCTGACGGATCACGACCCTAGCGCTGGTGGCAACACCCGCAACCAAAAAAATTATTTATATACAGGGGGATTTCAAAATGAAAAAAAGACTTTTAAAAGTGGCTATCACAACTGCTCTGACTGTTGCCTTCGCAGTACCTGCTTTTGCTAATCCATTCTCCGATGTCCCTGCAAAACACTGGGCTTATGACGCTGTAAACAAACTTGCCCAAGCTGGTATTGTTGACGGTTATGCCGATGGTACCTTCCGTGGCGACAGAACTCTTTCCCGTTATGAAATGGCTGCCATTATTGCCAAATCCATGAACAAAACTATGAACGCGGATCAAAAAGCAACTATGGACCGTCTGTCCAAAGAGTTTGCTGCTGAACTGGACACTATGGGTGTAAAAGTTGCCGGCATGCAAAATCAAATTGACAACATGGTTAAAGTATCCGGTGACGCTCGTGTACGTTTCTTTGATCACAGTGGTGCTACTGGCAGCCCTAACAGTGCTGCTAACCCAAGCAAAGACGTTACTGACTATCGTGCCCGCATTGCTTTTGACGGTCGCGTTAATGACAACCTGAAGTTCAATGCCCGTCTGGCAACCGGCAACAACAATGAAGACAACATTTATGGTATGGTGAGACTGGATACCGCTAATGTTAGCTTTGATGTGCTTGGTATGAACACTACTGTTGGCCGTCAGGATATCAAGCTTGGTACAGGCTATCTGATGGATACTCAAATGAACGGTATTCAAGGTCAAATCGCCGGTCTGAAACTCTTTGCCGGTAATGCTACCAGTACAGCTACAGTAAATAAGAACGATGCTGTATACGGAAATCTTGGTATGACCGCTAATGGTCCTGTTTGGAACCGTGTATATGGCGCAGAATACAATACTGACATTCTGGGTGCCAAATTGACTGCCGACTATCTCAAAGATACCAGCAGCAAAGACAATTTCTATGGCGCTAACACTTCCTTCAGACTGGTTGACGGTGTAACTGCCAATGCTGAATACTACAAAAACAGCGAAACTTCCGCTACTGCTAAAGCTTATGGTGTGAAATTCGACAACATTGGCCTGTCCGCAACTTACAGAAACGTAGCTGCCGGCGCAGTGAACCCATTCAGCACAATGTTTGCTTCAACTACTAACCTGTGGGACGACCTGTCTGCTAACGGCTTCAAAGGTATGGAATATCAATATGACAGAAACCTTGACAAAAATACTACTATGACTGTTAAATACCAAGACTTCAAAGATCAAAACAACAACAAACTTGACAGCCGCGCCAGCGCTGCTATCAACGTTAAATTCTAAGCTAACTAAATAGCAATACAAAAAGGACATCCGGCTGGATGTCCTTTTTGTATTGCCTGCAAAAGTATGATATTATTTAGGAAATAGACAAAGTAGGGGGAATCTTTGTCCCATGAACAATAACACGATTATCGCCATCGACCCCGGCCGCGAAAAGTGCGGTATAGCGGTAGTGCATAAACTGAATGGTGTTCTTGATAAAAGGGTTGTTGAAACCCGTGCTCTTACTGCCGTAGTTCAGGACCTGGCCGTCGCTCACAACATTACTACCATAATCATCGGTGACCGCACCACCAGCAGAGATGTTAAACGCCGGCTTGAACAAATCCAGGTAAATGGGCAGCCATTTATTATCATCCCCATCGACGAACACCGTTCCACCGACGCCGCGCGCCGCCGCTACTGGCAGGAGAACCCTCCCCGCGGCATAAAACGTTTTATCCCGACAAGTATGCAAGTGCCGCCTATTCCGGTAGATGATTATGTTGCTGTTATTTTAGCAGAGCGTTATTTTGCGAATGCCCAATATTAAATTATTTGTTAACAACAAAAACTTACTTAACCATGCAGGAATAATACGTATTATGTAGAATAATATCTCTTCAGTGGGAAATTATTCTACTTTTTTATTTCTTTTAATTTCATCCAACCTTTTTATTAATGTTAATTATTTGTTAAATCAACAAAAAGTTACTTTATCATGCAGGAATATTAGTCCTTACATAGAATAATATCATTCGCAATAGAAAATTGTTCCATGTGATCTTTCACTGAACAGAACTGATGGGGAGGAAGGAGGTGCAACTTAGGTTCCCAGGAACAGTTCTCGCAAGTAAGTGATAGATATGAGCTCTCTGACAAAGGAATATTGGATTGAGGAAACAAGGATACTCAATAATTGTATTCCTGCCTTGGGAAATGGGCTCATGCTGTAAACACCAAAAAAATCTTAAAAAACCTAAGGAGGAAAAACATGAAAAAAAGTTTAATTATTGCACTGGCTCTGGTATTTGCCCTGGGCATTGCCGCTACTGCCTTTGCTGCTGCTAATCCGTTCGTTGACGTTCCCGCAAAACACTGGGCTTACGAATCAGTGGCCAAACTGGCTAAAGCCGGTATCGTTACCGGTTATGGCGATGGCACCTTCCGTGGCGACAGAACCATGACCCGTTATGAGATGGCTGCCATTGTAGCCAAAGCGATGGCTAACCAAGATAAAGCCAATGCTGAACAAAAAACTGAAATCGCTAAACTGCAAGCTGAATTTAGCGATGAACTGGACAAACTGGGTGTGCGTGTAACTGCTTTGGAAAACAAAGTAGGCAACATTAAGTTCACTGGTGAAGTACGGACCCGTTATGAATATGCCAAAGACGTTGCCGCTGCTAACGCCTGGAAAAATCCTAATGAAAGAAATCGTCTCCGTTTGGGTATGGAAGCTCAGGTAGCTGATGGCTGGACTTTCAAAGGCCGCCTGACAAGTGAAAATGCTCCTGGATCTCCTAATAATTTTACTCCGGCAACTGGACGCACTCTGACCAACAATGGTAGTGCTTCTACGTATGATGTAATGACCGCCTATACTGTAATGGACCGGGCTTATATTACCGGCAAACCTTTCGGTTTAAATGAGTTTTCTTTAGGCCGCCAAGGCTTATTCTTAGGCCAAGGTATGGTTGCCGGCAGCACTACTCCGGAATATGACGGTGTAAAAATTGCTTTCGGTAAAGATATCCAAGTACAGACAGGCGCTCTCAAAGCTTATGCATTTAGTACTGCAGCAGCTGCTAATAATGAGAATTTCTTATTTGGCGATGTTAAATTCATCCTTGATAAAACTCTTAATGTTACTGCAACCTATATCAAAGATAAAGATGGTTTGTGGTATAAAACCTGGACTGCCGGTTTATGCTATACCGGTATTTCTAATATCGTATTCACCGGTGAATATGGCAAGAACTCCGCTACTTATGTACAATCTAACGGCAATGATGCCAAAGCTTGGTTCTATAAGGCCAAATGGATGGCAGCTACTCCGAAAAAAGTAAACAGCTGGGATCTCTACGCTATGTACTCCAAAGCTGATGCCTATTTTGAGGCTGGCAACTATACTGCATTTGATACCGGCAAAGTTTACTCCCGCGCTTTTGACAACAAAAAAGGTATGACTTATGGTTTCGATTGGACAGTATTCCAAAACGGCATATTTGGTTTAGCATACTATGATACAAAACAAGTAACTAACGAAGCTCCGGTCAAGAGCTGGATTGCCCAATTAACTTACACATTCTAAGATTTTCCTAAAAAGACCGCTAATGTTAGCGGTCTTTTTTCATTACAAATTATCTTTCCGGATGTGAGAAGGCCGGCGTTATTGGCTATCGCAGGAGCTGGACAAATGGTTTCGTGACTGCAGGGTAGGTATTTGACCATTATGGTGTATATACACATATTAATAATATGAAAATTTATATAGTCTTTTGAACTCTGTATCCTCTACCTGCTAGTAACAAAAAATCTTATTGCATCATATATAGAATAATGTTCTGATTTTATTTGCATTATCTATTATCAGGAATAAATTTCTATTAATTGCATATAGTGCAATGAGAAAGCTATTGGCAATTTCAATAGTTTGGTGCAGGGATCTTTCACTGCAGGGGCTGATGGGGCGAGAGGAGGTGCGACTTAGGTTTCCCGTGAGCAGTCCTTGCAGCAGTGATAGATATGAGCTCTCTGATAAGGGAATATTGAGGAAACAAGGAAACTCAATGCAGTTCCCTTCTTAGGCGCTCATTATTTAAAGAATCTCAAAAAACCTAAGGAGGAAAACAAATGAAAAAAAATCTAGTAATCACTTTGGCTTTCGTATTTGTACTGGGTATTGCCGGTGCTGCCTTTGCAGCAGCTAACCCCTTCGTTGACGTTCCTGCCAACCACTGGGCCTACGGATCAGTAGCAAAACTGGCTCAGGCCGGTATTATTACTGGGTATGGCGATGGTACTTTCAGAGGCGACAGAACCATGACCCGTTATGAGATGGCAACCATCGTGGCCAAAGCCATGGCTAACCAGGAAAAAGCCAACGCTGAGCAGAAAGCGGAAATTAGCAGGTTGGAAGCCGAATTCAGTGATGAACTGAGCAAACTTGGTGTCCGCGTGTCCGCTCTGGAAAACAGAGTAGGCAATATTAAGTTCACCGGTCAAGTCCGGGAACGGTATGAATGGGTTAAAGAACCAAATGACGCAACCAAGAATCCTGCGTTGAAAACCCGGCTGCTGTTGTATATGAACGCTCCATTAACAGAAGACTTAACTTTCACCGGCCGTTATTTTGCGGAAAATAATGCTGGTGCTGGTGCAACTACTTCCCTGGACCAAGCTTATTTAAGCGGCAAAATCTTTGGCAATGACAGCTTTACTCTCGGCCGTCAGCCGATTACCTTAGGCAAAGGTCTTGTTTACAACTGGGGAGCCAACCAGGACGGTGCTACCGTTACTGTGGGCAATCAAGTGAAATTTACCGGTGCTGCTTTCAAACATGATCTTAATCCTATCGGCATCAATGCCAAAATTAACGTCTATGCGGCGAATGTTGATTGGACAGCCAGCAAGAATCTTGATGTGACCGCTGTTTACGCCAAAACCAAAGATGATGTCATCGGTCTCGCCGGGATGAAAACCTGGGCTGCCGGTGTTGGCTATACTGGTATTCCTAATATCGGTCTCACTTGCGAATATGGCAAAAACAGCTCAGATTACAGCAAGGCTGCCAATGGCGGCTCAGATGCCAAAGCATGGGTAGCCAAAGCCAAATACTTAGGCGCTGATACCGACAAACCGCAAAGCTGGGGGTTCTGGGTGGGCTATAGAAAGGCTGATCCCGGTTTCTTCGGCCACAATGGCGACCCGCTGTGGGAAACTGCCACCAACCTGCCGATGAACGGCGGTGCTTACATTATGAGTGATGTTAAAGGTTTTGACTATGGTTTTGAATATACTCTCTTTAAAAACGGTGTCTTTTCGCTTAACTACCTCGACTTAAAGAGTAAGGATGGTAATACTAATGCTAAAAACTTTACTGCTCAGTTAATCTATTCTTTCTAAATCTACTTATAGAAATCCCGGTTCTGCCGGGATTTTTTTTTATAATTTAACGAGGGGGAGAAAACGGTTAACCGCCAAGGACGCCAAGAACGCCAAGGGATTTTTTATTGTTTTCCGTTAAGTGAATTTTGTCCCCGCATGCGAGATATCTCCAAGAGAGGAAAACATTTAGAAATTTATAAACTGAAAAGTATATGTTGAGCTTAGGACGATACGGGGAATATAAGTATTTGAGACCTTTTGGTTAGCCGTATTCCCAGGGCTGCGTTGCGGCTTTCGCATTTGCGATTATCAGGCTCATGGTTAAATTTTTTTAATTGCATCTTAAATTAAAAATTTTCTGAGAAAAATTGAAAACCAAGCAGGAAAAGTAAATTATTTATAGAAAATGATATTATAGTAAATTTAGTAAAAATTAACCATGGAAATATTAGTAATTAATAAATGTGATCTTTCACTGAAGAGGGCTGATGGGGCGAAAGGAGGTGCGACTTAGGTTTCCCGTGAGCAGTCCTTGCAGTAGGTGATAGATATGAGCTCTCTGACAA
>JAEYSJ010000280.1 GCA_023434855.1 Bacillota bacterium
GGATAAAAAAGGACAAGTTTGCAGTCCAATGGTAAAACGGAGTCACCACAACAACCATAACCGAAAGGGAAAATGCGAGGACGGCAGACTGTGTGAAAAGTCTGCCGTCCCTTTGTCTCCCTATAAACCAGCCACTTTGACAGGAAACTACGTATTGTAATTAATTTCATATAAATGAGTAACCTTCCTGTCAGTTGAATCAGCATTTATTCCTTTTTCATATTTATAAACCAAATTCACTGCTGGATATTACTAAAAAAACTACTTAAGCGACAAAACAAGCGAAATACAGTAAAAAACAAAGGCTTCAGCAACATCATCGATGTTGCTGAAGCCTTACTCTACTTATTGGTGCGCCTGGGAGGACTCGAACCACCGACCAACGGTTTAGGAATACAGCGCTTAAAAGACTGCCGTCCCTTGTATTTACTGGGATGGCAGTCTTTTTTAAGCAGTTTTTTATTATAGCTTGTTCTATTGTATTTATTGGTGTTAAAGTGTATTTTTTCGTGTTGTTGCGCCCAGGATGTGCCCACTTAAATTGTTCCAGCCTAATTCTTCACTGGCAGGAATATGCTGCCATGTTATTGTATTCTTCTATCTAATCCGATCTATCAAGATACGAAGGGAGTTTTTCTATATGCCGACCCTTAGCGAAATTGAAAAACTAATACCTCAACTTAACCCTAGACTATATACAAAGTTGTTGAAAATGAAAGAAATACCAGAATTAGAAACATTCCTTCACTTAGATGAAACTATCTTAAAAATTACATCTGCTATTCTAAAAGGAAGCGGTAAGAATGGTGTTTTTGTGGCAACAAATAGCCGCTGTTTCTTCCTATATAAAGGCGGATTATTTAGTCATGTATCATCTGAGCAATTTGCTTATGACAAAATCAGCAGTGTCGAATTTAATACGGGTATGATCTCGGCAGAATTAGTTATTTACTCCTCTGGAAATAAAATCGAGCTTAGTATTATAAAAGAAGAAGTGCGCGACCTATGCGAGTTTTTAAATTCTCAGTCTCGCAAAAAGCCCGAACCAGCAGCCCCCCAGGCGAGTGCCAATACGGGTAATAATGATATGATTGCTCAATTAGAGAGATTGGCCCATTTAAAAGAGATAGCAGCTATAACTGAAGAAGAGTTTATTGTCGCCAAAAAGAAACTTTTAGGTATGTAATTGCTAAATCCCCAATAAAGAAGCACCGCCCTACCAATTAAGGTAAGACGGTGCTTTTAACTTTCTATAAACCATTGACCAGAATCGTGGAACAAATAGACTTCTTTGCCATGTATCCTGCAAGTATAGCGCCTCCCCTGTCCGCCCATTTTAAGGGATGCTGCCACTCTTACGTCCAGCACCTTGTCGACAGAGTATTTACGCCCGTCATTCCACACAATCGAGAGCGGTTTTATTTCCCCTTGTGGGTTGTGTTCCGCAATTACAGTTATAAATGTTTTAGCCATATTACTACCCCTTCACAAGAACATGTGTTTGTATAGCTATTTTAGAACAAACGTTCTGTATTGTAAAGTGGTAATGAAATACAACGCCCTTTTTATGGCCTTTGATTATTATTCTATTTTGACAAAGTTTTCAAATATGTTTGTATTGTTTCTTGATTCCTTTAGCCATGCATTTACTCCTATGATCATTTTTCCACAAAAATCACTAACGTTTAATTCAATTTCATTGCCAGCTTGTTTCACCCGGAATTTAGTTCCGAAACTACAAGTTTCGGGGCTACAGAATTTATATTTATCAATAATTTTTCTTGCATTATGCATTGTTAAATCTTTACTAAATTCGTGTAGCATTGCGCATCTTATAGCATAGCAATCTCCCCCTGATATTAAGGCAAAATCTGTACTTTCTTGTACCGTATAATATTTCTTCACATATTTATCAAACCAACTCGCATATCTCTTCCCTGATTTCATTCCAGGAGTATCGATCTTTCCGCAAATATCTGGCAGTATTAATGCCACAGTCAATGCTGCATACCAATTTTTACTTTCTAATGACTCTTTAATCGATAAAAGTAATTCATTCATTAAACGCCCTCCTAAAATCTAGACTATTAAAGAAAGTATTGTCCTCAAATAGATAAATTCCTTTTATAGGCTATCAAATAAAAAGCCTGCCGCAATTGGCAGGCGCAGTATCCGGTTATGCCGGGTTTTTCTTTTTTGCTTTGGTTTTTGGTTTATCCTTTTTGATAGCCGCCAGACTGGCTTCAATTGCTGCCATAATATCTATAACAGGTGCGGCCTGTGCTGCTGGTTTTGTAATTATCGCCTCTTGTTCGGCCTTACTGTCTATTAAGGCCATGACTGCAGCGTGATATTCGTTCTTATACTTTTCCGGTTGAAACTCGGTTAGCTGCGATTCTATCAGCAATTTTGCCATTGCCAATTCTTTTTCAGACGGCTGCACATCTGGCAATTGCTCGGCTAACTCGCTTACCGGGATAATTTCGTCAGGGAATAGCATTGTCGACAAGGTTAATGCCTCTCCTACAGGACGGATAGCAGCAAGATATTCTTTACTCCGAAGTACAAATCTGGCAACACCTACGGACTCAGTTTGTTTAAGGGCTTCTAATAGTAAGGCATACGCCTTGCCAGCGCCCGGCTCGGGAGCGAGGTAATAACTGCTATCGTAATGCCGTGGGTCGATCTGTGACAGCTTCACAAAATCCTGTATATCTATAACCCTGCTGGCCTTTGGTGTTATGGCTTCCAATTCTGCTTCATTAATTACAACGTACCTATCCGGCGCTACCTCATAACCTTTTGTAATTTCGGCTGCTGGCACCTCTTTGTCGTCATTGCCGACTTTCTTGTAACTGATACGGCTAAAATCAGATTTGCGAAGTTGCTTAAAGCTTACTGTTTTCTTCCTGGTTGCATTATATAAGGATACAGGGATATTTACCATTCCGAAACTAATCATGCCGCGCCACACTGTTTTCATGTTCGTTTGCCTTTCTAGTGGGGCCGAAAGTTATTATTTCTATTATATTAAATTCCGATTGTTGAGTCGATGGAAGGTCTAGGAAATAAACCGCATCCTGCATGATGCGGTTTATTATATAGTCTTCAAGCTTTATAATACCCAACAGACAGTTCGCTTTGCATTTTGACAATAATCTTACCCTTATTAATGTCGATTTTCTTCTCAAGCACACTATTTTCTGCACTAATACGTATATACTCTTCGGCACTAATTTGTCCACCAATAGGCTTGTATTCTCTTTTGCAATTTATAAAAAAAGACCTCAAATCAGATACAAGCTGTTCAAAAAGTTTGTTCAAATCGTCTGATAAATAAAGTTGAGAACCCAAATACGTGTTATTTAAAATATTCACGTCTCTTTCTGCATTCCATTCTTCTATAAATGCTTCGTGCTCTTGAATTTCTTTAGTGCCTGCTTTACGATCTTTTTTCCATTTAATAATGAGTTCTTCAGTTTTCCCTGATGGTGTTCCCTTTTCTATTAAATACTCGCGCATATCACTTTCGTCAAAAAAATCATAAGTACTGAGTTGCTTTAATGGTGAAGCTAAACACATAACGCGCCCATGTGCTCGGATAAGAACATTATACAATTCAATATAATGTTCATGCTTCTTTACAGAATACAAATTAAAATCCGAAAGCAATCTTTGATAATTAAACTTAGCTTCCTCAGTTAACTTATTTAATTCATGCTTATGAGTTTCTAATTTCTCATTAAATTTATTATCAACAGCCTTTGATACCCACTGTGGTATTATCAATTTTAGAACAGCACCTAACACTCCCGCCACTAATAGGCCCAAAGATACCCAATCCAAGAAAATCCCTCTCTCTTTATCCCCGGCTATTGCTGGGGTTCTTTCTTTTTCCAGACTAATTCATCCCCGATAACTTCCGCAATATCCGCAGCTTCCGATAGTCTCAACGAGTCACGGCGTATTTTATTGCTCAGGCTCTGTACGGATACCGTTTTTTTATATTTCTTACTGAGCAGTTCGGCAACCTCAGTCATTGTTTTGCCGGATTCAATGATTTTAGCTTTCACGTTCACGCTACCACCTCAATATCATTATACAATAACTTTAAACATATTCAACTATTTTTAAATAAAAATGTTTAAAATGCTATTGACTTATTTAAACGTTTTCGTTTATAATTAAACCAATATAAATAAACGGAGGCGGTAACAGTGGGAAGAATGAGCGTAGCCCTCACCGATTTGCAAATAAAAGAGTTAGTAGCAAAGGCTTGCATCGAAACCGAAAGAGAGATTTATTCAATCAGTTTTGATCTTGAAGAAATCAGAATTAACGAATCATGGTCAACACCAATAACTAACAAAAGCAAATTCCACGAAAGTTTAATTTCGGCAATTGAACATTATTGCACACAGGAAAATATCGAATGGGAATACAGCGCAGAATATTCCGCATGGTGCGATTAGTGCAGAGCGGGCCAGGTTAACCGCCTGGCCTACCCAAAATAAAACGCCCCACTGGGGCCGATAAGGAGCGGATAAGGATGGCAAGGAAAAGATTAACGACAAAAGAATTGGTGCAGTCATTCTTAGATGAACTTAAAAATATGCCCCTTGACTTCCCTGTTGGCAAATGGGGAGAAAAGGCAATAAAACATGCAAGCGAACTATATTACGTATTTGGCCGTAAGGGAAGTTACAAAGGATATTCCTTTGCAATATACAAGGCCATGAAAGATCACAGAGCAAGCACAGTGCATGGCGATTATGCTGCCGAATGGGTATCTGGTGCCATAGAGGCGAATTGCTGGGATTTCGATGTAAATTGCAGACGATAACAGGGCGAGCCGGGTACTCCCGGCATAATGCTGGCAGGAAGACGGTCACATGAAAGGATGAATAAGATGAAATACATTGACAAACGATCAATCTCTCGGTGTTTGAAACAGCATATCGAAATTGGAGAAAAAGATTTGAATGATCCCGATCCCGGATTTGTAGAGCAAACAAAAGAATTTATTGCTGAGTGGAAGCATTGTTTAGAAAGCAAAGAGGCCGACGATCTCATTAATGAATGGAATAATCTAGTTAAATCAGCAAATTCGATTAAGTCAAAAGCTAAAAGTATGAACACCGAATTTGCAAAATACTTCCGCGATTGATTTATACGCAGAGTGACGGCCTCCGGGCCGGTAATGCGGCAAGCGGGGTCACAAGCCCACCGCAATACGAAAGGAATGATACTATGGCAAGGCTACATTACTACCGATTCCCTGCGGAAATTGATGCCCATACCCGCTATATAAACGGCGCTGCTAACCTCACCGGCGAATGCAAGTTAGGCAAAACAACCTGCCGGGGCTGCACTGAATGCTCGACCGGCTGGAGCGATTGCCAGTATTTTAATTGCCTTGATTCCGATGACACTATAGGCGGTACTACCGTAACCAACGCTAAGAAGCTACTAAAGAAGTTTGGCGGCACTGCCTGGACGGAACACTGTGAGCGCGATGGCGGAGTTTTCGAAGTAACCGACATTAAACTACAGGGCAATAACAGCAGCTTCAAATACATCGGCATTTATAGGAGGAATTAACATGCGCAAAGTAACGCGGAAATATAAAGGCTGGGCAATCAAGCAGGATATAGAATGCAGCGGCGATGGTGTCGAACACATAATTTACCGTTGTTATACCCCGGAGGAATGGGAATACCCGGCAAATATCCGGCTTCCAGAATGGGACGCATGCAGCTTGCAAGAGGCTAAAGATTTTATTGACAGTTACGCAGTATAACAACCGCTGCCGAATAGGCGGTATTTCTTTTGTTTATATCTAAACACCATAAATATTCATAATATTTTTACATTTTCTTTGTTGAAAGAAGGAACTAAAAGTATTTTGTTGTAGTTATATGTAAAATGGCATTAAGGGAAGGAGGTATATAATTATGGCATGGGATGAAAAAACGATCTCTGCAGTATGGGAAAAAGGTACTCGTACTAGCGATTCAGCTAACTGGCGAAAAGATCAATGCGGCGCATGGATAAGCCGGTCTGAGTATGGTAACCGTAACTCTATTTATGGTTGGGAAATTGATCACATTACTGCCAAAGCTAATGACGGTAAAGATATTCTTTCCAATTTGCGTCCATTGCAATGGCAAAACAACTGCTGTAAGCAAGATGGTAGATTAGTAACCGTTGTCACTTCAGACGGCAATAAAAATATTGAAGTGAAAAAATAGTTCTGATTCACCTCTAGTCCATATTGGTTTTATTTTGTGCAAATAAAAAGCCCATCTCTCAAGCACTGACTGAGGGATGGGCTTTCGTTTTCAAAGCACCTCATGAAAGCAAAATGGCACGTTTGTGTTAATTCCGCAAGTAGGCAAAATAAAAAAGCCCCAGACCGCAGTCCGGGGCAGTAATTTAATCTATTTTTTAATGGTTAATTGTTGCAATTTCTCGCATAGCTTGCACGGCTGCTCTACAAAATTGGAGTATGTGACCCCTGAACAATGGGCTGCATGTCTACGCAAAAAATCAATTTCAGAGTTTTTATCCTTCTCTTTTGACTCTAACATACAATCACTCTCCTTGTATTATATTAATTTAAAATGCCCCAAAAAACAATTTATTTACTGCACGCTTATACATTACCTGACCGCCGTTTATAACTTTAATATCAGACGGGTTTATGTGCGCCTGGGCCTCTATGGCTGCATCCTTGCTAAAGTTACGTTGTGCAGCTACAGGAATATAAAAATCTCCCTTATGCCAGCCCAGGCCCGCGCCTAAATACCAGTTTGTATAATTATTTACCTTATATACGCCTACTTGCCAGGATTGACTGCCGTCCGGTTGCTTAACCTGTTGCGGAACACTTAGCGTTCGATCGGTGTCGGCTAGTGCTGCCGGTGGCAATGTAGGGTCTTTGGAATTTATGCGGTCTTTTACGTTTTCCGCCGCCGCTTGTACCGTAGGAGCCTGCACACTAAAGCTAACTACGGGCTGCACCTTTCCGGCTTTGGCTTTTTCAACTTCCGCCGCCAGGGCTTCAGCATTTTGCTTGCTCATGTTTAGCTGATTTTGCAAATAATTAATATTGGTGGCCTGCTGTTCGGTAAGTGTCACAGCTTCATGCAGTTTTGTTTCTGCTGCGGTATGCTTATGAAAAAAATAATAGGCAGTATAGCCTGCAATTATCAGCAGGAGCAATACCCCTATAATTATATACCGCGAATACTTAGAAGAGCCGGGTGTTATTACCTCCACGGCTCTTTTTGCTAATTCAGATTCAACACTCACCTATACCACCTCCGAATCATATTGCAGAAGGTCATTAGCCCGAATTGTTGCCATTACCTTTTGTGCATATTCCGGGTCTGTAGCGTAGACAGGGCCAAGAGCATATACAAACTGCTCTACATCCCCTGTAGCGCACCATATGCCCCAAGCCGGTAAGTATACAGGCTCCTGGGTAATTAATATGCACCAGTCATCTAGCGCTTGCAGTAGGCTATCATAGTCTTGAAATTTGGCATACTCGGATTGATATACTCCATTGCGGCATTCTTCGGTTTCCCTGATGATGTAACGGCCCCAGCCGCCCCATTTGCGCCCGAATAGGTTGTATCCGCCTATGGTGTATTTACCCCAGCCACTTTCCAGAGCCGCCTGGGCAATTACCACACTGGGCGGCAAATTATAAGGCTTGCACTGTTCTACTGCGTCAGGCGCAAGCCATTGGATAAATTCTTCAGGTGTCATTATTTTAAACCTCCCATTTTTGACCGGATAAGTGTAAGCAGCGGGTCAAGGCTCTGTACTCCGGCATCACGCAAATTTTCTATTATACTGACTGCCTCTGTTGCCGCTAAATAGTACCAGGCTGCTTTTAAGAATACCCCTTCCCCGCCTACCATAAAATCAACATGTATTACCGCCGTCACCAACACCATATACAGAATTATTTTTCCAGCAAATTTCGTTTTCATCATTTCCGATGTGATGTATTTATGGTTAAAGGCATTGCCCATGTTCCGGGCGCATTGCCATAGCCCGGCCTTCTCTTGACACACTCCCTGGTCAATCAAGTATTTGTACGTCAACGACAGCCATTTTGTAGCTAGATCAATCAGAATCAGCACCACAAACGCCATAAGCGCGGTACCGTGACTACTGAATAATACTGCCAACAATCCAGCCACCCCCATTTTAACTAATGCTATGTCCCCCAAGGACTGTACAGCCCCTTTTCCTGCCTTAAATACATTGCTAAAAATCTCTTCCATTGCTTTCCCGCCTCCAATAAAAAATAAAATAGGAGCTTTCGCCCCTATTCTTCGGAATCGTTTTGCTCGTTTGTATGCTGATCTTCTAGCTCTTTGTGCCGATCGGGTTTATCATCGAATACCACAGTAAAAAATCCGTGGTGGTCTTTGACCGGCTGCTTAGGTATTTTATCTTCCATAAGCTACCCCCTGTTATTTTTAATAGTATATGCGCTGTACATATAAAAAATAGGCCCCTATTCCGGCCATTTGATATTTGCTAATTCTTCTGCTGTTTTGGCTGCATCTATTTGCTCTCGTAGCGCCCTTGCTATCTGGTGCAGGCTATCGGAATGCTGGGCCAAAGCAACTGACATACCAACTACCTGCGTGGCATCCATTTCAACCGCGGTATTATCCTGCATAGTCCAAGCTAATGTGAACAATACATTTACAGCAATAGCAGCCTGAGCCGCCTGTACGGCTATGGTAATGCGTTGGACGCTAACCGTGTCGGAATCCAATATTTTACCCAGGTAAGGTACGCCAGACTGCTCTAGGCGATCCCGCTCGGCTTTAATCTTTGCCCACGCCTGAATTTTTAAGTCCTCTATATCTGGCACATAAACGGGCTTTAACTCCGGTTTCCCACTTGCTCCGCGCACATATTCCCTTGTTTCATATAATGAATATTCTTCGTCCGTAATGCCAATATAATCAGCAGGTATAACCGGAAATTGCGATTCCTTTATAGATGTAACTATAAATCCCTGCTGATCAAATAACGCGAAAATCTTACAATCCGACATATGTTTTGAACCTCCAGTTCGCTGCAGTAATTGGAGTAGTAGTTGCTATGGCTGGCAAAACAAATACACCATGCATTGCATACCAAACTAATCGCACTGTTGTCGCATTAGCGACTACCTTAATGCCATAAACATCTTGGTTACCAGTACTGCAAAAAACGGATACCCTATCGCCCACCATATACCCAAACTCTGCTGTTTTGCACTCTAGATATGCATGTATAATTTTCGGCGTGGCACCTAATCCGTGCGAATAGGTAATAATCTGCTGCCCGCTACTTGATATAGTTTCTGTGGTAAATTCTTGCATCGTTCCTACGGCAGAAACAGCTGTTTGTACAAAAGCAGTAGTTGCAAGTTGCGTTGTATTCGTTCCTGCTGAAGCCGTAGGCGCAGTAGGAACTCCAGTTAAGGCCGGACTTGCAAGAGGTGCACGTGTTGAATCTATCGGATGCACATGCCCTTCTCGCGCGTATTTGCCATTATCCGTACCTGCTATAGCAGTACCATCTGCCAACGGAGTAGCACTAGAGGCCATTGCATGACCGTATGTGCTTGCAGTAGATACTCCATATGTTGCAGCAGCACTACTATGAGTAATCGGCGCTTTTGTACTATCGGCTATTGTTATATCTGCAGTTCCATCAAACGCAACATTATTGATTGTCCTAGCAGTAGCTAATTTCGTTGCAGTGGCGGCAAGCCCGTTCAAAGCTGCCGTAATCGTATTGGCAATAAAGTTACCGGATGCATCCCGCTGGACAATTGAACTGGCGGTATTTGCACTTGTTGCGCCGTGGGCGCTGGTTGCATCAACATGGGTCTTTGTAGCTTCCAGCGTAATTGCTGGAGCCGTATAGCCATTTGCCTTGCCGGTAATTGCCTTTACCATGTAAAAAACACCACTTAACAGAGTGGTTAAACCGCCTGTCAAGCTCGTAGGCGCTGTAGTATCTATAACGGTTCTGCTGCCAATTATCGTATCGGTTGCTGCTCCATCCGCCAGGCCGGTAGCCGCTATTTTAGGAGCATCACCAGCGCCGCCGGTATGTTTATGCCCGGTGGAAGCATTGAACAGGTTAAATACCGCTTCCAAATTAATCGACGGCAAGGTATACCAGTTCGCTTTTCCTGAGAATGATTTCAGCATGTAACCAATTTTACTAAATAAATTAGTTATCGTTCCCGCCCCTGCTGCGGCAACAGTGGTATCCACTATAGTACGGTTCCCTATAGCCAAGTCGGTAACAGCACCGTCTAGAAAAGCGTTACTGCCTAATTTCGGCCCATTACTGCCCGTACCATCGTGGTTATGCTGCTGCAACATTCCTACCGTTACTAGCCCGCTGGTACTGAGTATAGCCGAAACATTTTCTGCATTACTGACCGCAATATTGTAGTTAAACTCTTGAGACACCGCCACAGCTCCGCCTTCCGGCGGCAAATAATCTGGCGCAGAATCGACGGTAATAGAATACAGAATTTCTCCCAGTGTCGGGTCTGTAGCGTATACGCCTAATTCGCGTACTTGATACCCAGCGGTTACACCGGCGTTCGTTATTACCGCCGTCAAAGTGGTAATATTACCGTTTACCGCAATGCCACTAATCGGAATGTTTTGCTTTGGCGTTATAAGCTCTGTTAGGCTTTCCAGGCTTTGCCCATTCGGCAAAATACCTGAACCAATTTTCATTTTTGTAAAAGTTAAGGTTGTTTGACCTGCGTCCACTTTGGCCTGTAGATTCTTGCCGCGAGTGGTTAAAATCCCACCTGACCAATTCGGCATATTTCATCACCTCTTTAAAACGTTTGCTTTTTGTGAACTTGCAGTAATCCACCGTAATTGTGGGCCGCTTCAATGTCCGGCATTGTAAAGGCTGCAGGGAAAATGTCGACTTTGGTATGAGTGCCTTGCATAATCCCATAAAAAATATCGCTGTTCACATTGCGTGATAGCGATACACCTTCCAGCCATGACCGGGTATTTTTCACCGTATCCACGGCCTTTTTTAATTTCGGGTACATTTCGGCAGTGACTTGCCCATTTATTTTAACCACGCGGAAGTGGTACGGTTCCCC
>JAEYSJ010000283.1 GCA_023434855.1 Bacillota bacterium
ACCGTTTATAACTGTCGGTAATGGAATCCAGCAGGCATTCATTAAATATTGAGGATCCGGTGATAACCTGGCGGGCAATGAGGTCAACGTTGGTTTCATGGGGAGTAAGCAGGTGAACTTTTAACAAGTCCTTTTTCTCGCCGCGGTTTACAGCCAGAATGCGGTGGGATGGCATGCGTTTTACCGGCTCCCGGTATTCCCTATAGGTAAGCGCTTCCTTGGCTTCGTTTTCGGAAACTGCCAGTTCGGTGGCAATTTCTGCATTTTGCCACAGCTGTTTACGCAGGGCGGCGCGGATATCGGCGCGTTCGGCAACTACTTCTGCTACGATATCCAAGGCACCGGCCAGGGCTTCCTCCGGGGTATTGATTTCTTTCTCCGCATCCAGGAAACCGGCGGCTATTTCCAGGGGTTTTCCGCTGGTAAGCTGTTGAGCCAGGATCGTCTCAGACAAGGGTTCAAGTCCTTTTTCCCGGGCTATCTGAGCACGGGTGCGTTTTTTGGGACGGTAGGGCAGGTATAGATCTTCCAGATCCTGCAGTTTCGTAGTGGCGGTAATGGCTTCTGACAACTCGGGAGTCAGTTTTCCTTGTGCTTCAATACTGGCGAGGATTTCCTCCTGGCGTTTAACAAGATTGCGCAAGTATACCAAACGTTCCTGGATTGTGCGAATTTGTTCTTCATCAAGCTCGCCAGTCGCTTCTTTCCGGTATCTGGCGATAAAAGGGATGGTGTTGCCTTCATCAAAAAGCTGTATAGTTGCTTCTGCCTGCCGGGGCCTGACATTCAGTTCCCTGGCAATTAATACCGGAATATCATTAAGTAACATAGATTCACCAACTTTGTATTTTTGTAATAATCATTTAATTATTATACCACAAATCAGCCACATAATTGGCTGATATTACATAAGAAAAAGAATAGCATTCCGCTATTCTTCGACTTCAACAATTATCATGTTGGGCTTGTAAACCAAGTTTATATCGGTATGGCCGGAATCTGAAACAATTCTCACCACCGGTCGTAAGGGAAAATGCGGTCTGTTTTTAACTACATAACCAGTTTGTCCATTATTTAAACGCACAAGTGAACCAACAGGATAAATAGCGATGGTGTTAAAAAATGCACGGAGCAGGTTAACGTCAAACAGGGTATTGCCTGAGCCCATCATCTTTTCGACGACTTCTTCCCGGTTTATGCGCTGCTGGGTGGCATCTGTCATAGTAATATCAAAATAGTTAGCCAGGGCAACTATCCGGGAAAGAGGATGGATGCTTGCATTAGACAGGCCGAAGGGGTAGCCTGTACCATTATAGGCTTCATGGTGCTCAGCTGCAATACGGGAAATAATCGGATGCTGCTGGCTTTTTAGCAGTAGATCCCGTCCGTATAATGTATGCATGTTAGGGCTGTTTATCGGTTTACCGTCAATCAGCGGGATAATTGACTTGCCCAGATCGTGCAGCAAGGCACCCATTGCCAGGTGCTGCAGCATCGAATGGGGTAATCTGAGATATAGTCCGACAATTACCGATAGCAGGCAGACATTAACCGCATGGTTGATTTCATCAGTGCCAGGCTGCCGGACCTGGACATTCATAATGTTCGGTAACTGTACTGTCAATTCATCTATGGTTTGATCAGTTGCCTTTGCTATTCCACGGAAACGTATGGTACGTAAATCCGGATTAAGTATTTCTTCCAGTTTCATGGTGTATAACGCGCGAAACGATTGTGTCAGTTCTGCACGCAGTTGAGACGTAATGGCAGGAACCTGGTTAACAGGTTTGGATTTAGAATCATACACAGTAATTAGGCGAATCCCCATTTTCTTTAAGCGTCCAATATAGGTTTCAGTTAGTGTAATTCCTTCTTCTAAAAGCAAATTGCCATTATCATCAAGTAAGTCACGCGAAAGTATCATACCGGGTTTCGCATTATTAATATGCATAAATTCCTCCTTGCAGACAAATTCTACGTTAATTATACAATAAATGCCACAATAAAAATATGCCCTTGAGTCCTATTTTTTTTATTTTCTAGGACTTAAGTCCCGATATATTGGGACAAACAGGCGTTACTGGCCAAAAGTGGTCATGAAAAACGAAAAAATTAAGTTGTTAGCACATTGACGGGATGGGTAAGCTAATTTCTTTGACGCCGATGGCACTTGTCTTAATTGCAAATTTTTTGCACCAATGTAAACTAGCTCGCATATTATGTAATAAATTATTAGTACGCGGTAGGGGGGAATCCCATGTCTCCGCTGTTGAATGTGGTTCATGCCAGAATCAGACTGGCAGTATTGGCAGCAGGTTTACTTGGTACTTTATGTTTTTTGGCTTGGAAACAGGATGTATTTTACACCGTGTATCCTGAGAATGTTTTTGTGCTTGTACACACTATAATGGAATTTACGGGGATTGTTGTGGGCATATCCGTCTTTTTGGTCGTTTGGTATAGCTGGCCGCAAACTCATAATAGCCGGGACCTGCTAATTGGTGCAGTATTTTTGGCGGTAGGAATAATAGATCTGGCACACACATTATCTTATAAAGGAATGCCTGATTTTTTCACCGGCAATGATGAGAATACGGCGGCAGTTTTCTGGATTGCAGGACGGCTGCTAATGTCGGCAGGATTGCTGGCCGCCGCATTTATAAAACGGCGGATTAAGTACAGCTGGGCCCGGCGGGGAAATATCACCCTTATAATGTTTGCTGCAGCATTGATTTTTGTCATAACAGTGCTTTCTTATCCTGACGCTGTGCCGCGTATGTTTAGGGCTGATAGCGGCCAAACCAATTTAAAAATCGGTCTGGAGCATTTAGTTATCATTATGAATGGTGTGGCAATAATTCTTTATGGACAGCGTAATCCTTCCCAGCGTCATGTGTTTTTCTTACGGACGGCATTGGTATTTAATATGGTAAGTGAACTGGCCTTCATGCGGTACAGCAATGTTTATGACAGTTACAATCTGCTGGGCCATCTCTATAAAATAGGGGGCTATTATTTTATCTTGCGCGCATTGCTGGAAACATCCATTTTGCACCCTTATATTCGTGTTTCCAGGCTGGCTAGTGCGTTGCGGGGTTTAGCGGTACGTAACATTAAATTATATAAAGAGACCAGAGCAAGCCATCATTTATTAAAACAAACCTTTATTCAATTAGGCGCAACAATTGCATCAAAGCATAATCAGGAACAGATGCTGCAGCAGGTTGTGCAATCGACGGCAGTGGTATTTCAGTCGGAGCATGCATATCTGGCGTTGGCAGAAGGCAATTTACCACTACTGAAAGTAGTTGCTTATGTTAGTAGTTTCAAGCCGCCGGAGAAGCTGCAGCCTGACAATTGTTTTATGGGAGCGGTATTTAAAAAAGGCCGGACTATGGTTGTTGACAATATTGAAGAGTCCCCTGATCGGGTAGTATGTGCTTTTTATGAAGCCGGGCTTCGTTCTATGGTAGGCGCCCCCATTCGTCACAATGGGGACGTTATTGGCGTTTTAGCCATATTCTCAAAACGGCAGGCCGGGTTTTCAACCGATGACGCCGCTTTTCTAACCGTTTTTGCCCGTCACGCCGGTGAAGCTATAAAAAATGTCAAACTTTACGAAAACACAGTTCAAAGTTTTAATGAACTTAAACTTTTATATGACTTTGTTAAAGATATTGCCAACCAGGTATCGCCTGCCGGACTGCTGAAGCAGGTTACAGATAAGCTGCATGATCTGTTTTATGCCGACAGCACGCTGGCTTTAATTATGCACCAGCGCGACGACGGAGTGCATGCCGAAACGGTATGGAACGAAAACTTTTCCGGCAAGGAAGCGGCATACCTGGAGAGGGTATTTTCAGACAACAAGGTAACATGGCCCTGGGCCTGTCTGGGTAATATGGAAAAACCGGAACTAATTGGGCAGCGAGGCTTGATCACTTTATCTATCCTGACACAGAAGCGGTTGAGCGTCTTGCCTTTGTTGACAGGCAGCACTTTGCAGGGGCTTATCATTATTGGCTGGAACAACCCTAAAATGGAAATACCGTCAGGACTGGAAATGATGCTGGGTACAATAGCCGGACAAACAGCAATCGGCCTGGAACGGGCCTGTTTATACGAAAATGTGCAAACCCTTGCTTTGACAGACGGCTTGACCAAACTGCCTAACCGCCGTCAGTTCGACGCTTCGCTGGCACGGGAATTCAGCCGTTCGGTAACATACGGTCGTCCTGTCAGCCTGGTAATGCTGGACATCGATTTCTTCAAAAGAGTAAATGATACCTGGGGACATCTGGCCGGGGATTGTATATTGCAGCAAATGGGCGGTTTAATAAAGAAGGTGTTTCGCAATACCGACTTTCCCGCCCGGTACGGCGGCGAGGAGTTTGCTGTCATTTTGCCGGAAACAGATGACAGGCTGGCAGCACAATTGGCGGAAGACTTCCGGCAGAAGTTGGAAGCGCAGCAATTTAAGGTAGATAATAAAAGCATTTCTGTTACCGTAAGCCTGGGGATCGCAGTATATGACGGTACATGCACATCAAGCATTAACAGTCAAACCCGGCTGGTAGAGGCTGCCGACCAGGCATTGTATCAGGCAAAACAGCGAGGCCGGAACAGAGTGGTCGTATGGGAGCAAGAATAAGTAAACCGAGCGTTAGCTAAAGGAGCAGGCCTGCCTGCTCCCTGCATACACTTGGAAATGTCGTGCTTTCAATTACATTTTGTAAGAATTTATATAATGCCTGTGATTGCTTGAATATTAGCCGGTAATATGGTACATGCTAGTTTCGTTAGCGAAGAAAGGGGGGATAAGCATGTTGTCATCAAAAGAATTGTTGCATCTGGAAGACTTCTTAGGCATGGAGCAAAGCTGTGTTAGGACACTTAACCATTTGGCCGGTGTCTGCCAGGACAGTCAGACTAAACAGCTTCTCCAACAAATGGCGCAAAAAAATCAGCAGCATTACCAGACAATAAGCAAACATTTGAATGCAGGGCAGGCTTTGCAGTAATAACACAAGGGGTGAATAATAGTGGCACAAACAAACCAACAGATTCCCAGAACGGGACAATCGGCACAAAGCAGTCCTAGCGGCCAGGGATCTCAGTTCTCGGACCGGGATGTTTTACAGGTATGTTTAAATGAAAGCAAACATTTTGCTGATTCACTGAATACTTATATCCTTGAAGCTTCCAGCGAGCAGTTGCGCCGGGATTACATGACGGTAATGGGTGATGTTTATAGTCAGCAAAAACAGCTTTTCGATTTAATGCAGCAAAAAGGTTACTATAATGTTAAAAATGCCAGCGCTCAGGAAATCAGCCAAGTTGCCAGTAAATTTAGCAGCCAATCTCAACAAGGTCTTCAATAAGAATTTAACATACTAAAAACCCTGCGGAGCTTTTGAATCCGCAGGGTTTTTAGCTGTTGCAGAATTTGTCGGTAAGTGCAGCCAGCCGATTAACAGCAGTCAGGGAAAAAGTAACAATTCCCCAGACTGTGCTTTCTGTAAATCTTACATGGTTTTTACTGTATTTTTCTTCGTAATAATAATTAATGGAAAAATATTTTAGCGGTTTTTCTTGACATTTCGTAGTAAGGTGTGTAAAATGAAAACCGTAACGAATAATTATTATCCGGAACTATTATTTTTAAAGTAGGTGTATTGTAATGGAGTTTATTACATCTTTGTTAAGAGACAAAGGGTTCAAGGTGACCCCGCAACGACTTGCTATTTACACAGTACTGGCTAATACCAAGGTTCATCCCAGCGCAGAGATGATTTTTAGCCAACTACAACCAGTATATCCTACTATGAGCTTGGCAACTGTTTATAAAACTATTGAGATTCTAAAAGAAATAGGTATGGTCCAGGTGCTCAATGTTGGTGAAGATAGTTTCCGCTATGACGCTAATATCGAGAATCACCCCCATATCAGATGTATGGCCTGTGGCCGGGTAGATGACCTTGAAGGCATTGAAGCTGATGAGTTTATCAAGGGAGTATCCAATCTTACTTCCTACCAGGTAACAGGGCAGCAGTTCTATTTCTTCGGCATATGCCCTGAATGCCAGACCAAAAGCAAGGGAAGATTGTCTGCCTGATCTAAGGAGGTGCAGTATGGCTGTCTGGAAATGCAGTGTCTGCGGCGCAACCAAGGAAGGCCGCTGCCGCCCCGGGAAGTGCCCGGAATGCGGTGCCCCCAAAGACAAAATTGAAAAACAAGCGTAACAGAAAAACCCGGCGTTATGAAGTGCCCCCTGTCAAGTAGACAGTAGAAAAAATAAAAATTTCTGACACCAATCAATTATTGCTGGTTGGTGTCATTTTTTATGCTACTGAACACAGGTATTTCCTGTATTCCAAAGGTGTCAT
>JAEYSJ010000289.1 GCA_023434855.1 Bacillota bacterium
ACATAATGTCCTGCAGAGACTTACTCTTAAATTGCAATAAATCTAACCGGGTTGTGTAGCCTATTGCTTCGGTCATCATCAGATATTCGTCAGAAATATCGGTAGGAATGCCCAGCTTCACAACTGCAGCTCTAAATCGCCCAGTTTCCTTCAAGAGCTCAGCGCCACCCAGCCCCTGAAGTTTATAACCTAGTTTGTCCCATAGTTCAACAGGCTTGTAGATGGAGTACTCATATCTCATAAAGCTCGGAATAACGTTCGGTTCAATAGAAAAACCATACTCATCTGCCTTCTCCATCCATTTTGTTTCCGGAAATACACCTGGCGGGTTAACAATTACAGTATCCGGATTAGCAGCTTGAATTAGTCGTATGTTCTCTTGAAAAACCTCATCTAAGGTTATCCCATCCGTTACCGGGCAAGGGTATATCAACGACAATCCAACTCTGCAATTATGATTGGTCTCTGTTGCTGCAAGCTTAATGCAATTAATTGTGTCTATAATATCCTTGCTTTTCACTCCTTTGTTCATTATCTTTTCATTAATTTGATCATGCCCTGTTTCTCCTCCCATAAAAACAGCTCTCAAACCGGCTTTAATCATTAATCGAAAGGCCTCGTATGCAGCAGGAGTTACCCTAACTGCCCTGACAAACATGGAAAAATGAATATTTAAGCCTCGTTTTAGAATTTCTTCTGCTATTTTTCTGCCGTGGTTAACAGGTGTTTCCGAACTGCTGAAACGAAAAAATGATATTCCCTGCTCTACCATTACTTCAATTTCATCAACAATTTCTTTTATACTCCGTGACTGGTAAACACGATTCTGTCTAGTATGGGAGCAAAAACTGCATTGATTCCATGAGCAACCATAACCATCTACCAAGGTGTGAAAGAGGATTTTGCCTGCTAAATCCTCCGGTCGATATCGCGGGGTAATGAACTTTTCCATTTTATCCGTGCAACCGGTTGAATACCCTCCTGACTTTACCAGCTTTGACGGATAATCATTATGAAAAGCATTAATAAACTCTCTCTTTCCTTTGTTTTTTTGACGCAGCATAAGCAGTTCCTCTAAGACTTCTTCACCCGGTCCCATTATAGCAATATCAAAATCTCCGTCGGCCAGTATATGTTCTCCATAAACCTTAACTTGAGGTCCGCCTGCGATAATAACTGTATCCGGGCAGTTTTCTCGAACCTTTGCCGCCAACAACTTACTCCAGGTAAAAGCATCGCCATACCATACTTTAATCCCCAGAAATTTTATCTTATTTTCTTTAATCCGCCGAACAATCTCATCAATTCTTTTACTCATAAATTGTCGACGGTAGTATAGGGACAAAGCTTGCAATGGCCATGTAAGCAACATGATCAATAGCCACAAAAATTTTGCTTGTCTATTATAAGCTTTCATTTGCAAGCTAACCATATAGCTCAGCAGTTTTAAGCAGAACTGAGGAACTCCGCTAGTCATCGCGGTTACCCGTTGATCGTCAACAACCTCAGTCTGATACCCCTGACTCTCTAAATAAGTTCGTAAAATAGCTAATCCATTCTCCAGAGCTGCATCTGAAGCGATTCTCTGGCGTGGCGCGTAACTGTTAACTAACAATAATTCTATTTCCTTCATAACGTAATCTCCTCCTAAAAATCGTGGGAACTATTCAGTAAATTTTGTGAAATTCGATTAGTAATTTGCAGATGAGACATAGTGTATTTCCTAAAGTATTGCCGGGAAATTACAACGATTTCGGCATCAGAGACAGCTTCTACATCAAACTTTTGGACTGTCGAATCTAAAACGCCTATTTCTCCGAAATGTTGACCAGGCTCCACTAGTCTTTTTGCTCCCACTTGATCGACTTCTGTTAGACTGCCTGACAACAAAATGTACAGTGCTTCACTCGCCATACCGCGGCTTATGATTTGGTCACCACTATGGCATTTAACAACAACGCTGCATCGATATAAAAAATCACTTGCTTCACTTTCTGACAACCCTTGCAACGCTGATATAACAGTTTGCGGCATTCCCCCTAAACGGCTGCAAAAGAACTCCCACAGTTTTATTTCCGTAGTCAATTGACTGTTTATCATCTCAGAAACTTCTGGGAATTCTTTTAGAAACCACTCGGCTGATTCGCTAGTAAAACCTTTATATTTACGAGCGATTCGTAAAAAAGGAGATCGAACAGCTTTTAAATGATCAATATCATCAATAATCCAGACAATGGGCGTTAATATTCCATAACCGGGATCAACAAAGTTTTTTCCAAAACGTCGGCATCCCATTAGTTCATACAAACGCAGCAAATAAAAATTGCAACCACCAAAATTAAACCGAACATGGTGATTGCAATAGAGTTCATATCCTTTCGCTGTAAGCAGATGGAAAGCTGCCGAATTTCTATACTGTTGCGAAACCATTAATTTTGTGCTTGAGCCAATCAGTCGGTTCTCTCGCCCCTGAAAGAAATCTCTTACTCTATCTAAAGATAATACCCGTATCATTTCTTGAGGAAATTGATCTATCGGGCCCATATTAATCCGCATCGTCCCGATATATTCATTACCTACTTTTGCATAAATCAGATGCGCCCATCTATCCATATCATCAAATAGCAGCTTATTTTCATGATCAGTTGAAATTGGATCACGCCCCATTTCCTCAATATAAATACGGTAGCGCAGACGATAAATTTCTGCTTTCTCTTCATCAGTTGCAGCAATTCCGATTTGAATACTTTCATCTTGATTGGCGATTTCAGCCACGGCGGCATGTTGATAAGTTTTCATAAATACCTCTCTCCTTTTCTCTACTACATTGTCTGACAATAATCGATTTTTCTCTACATAACTTACATAATATCTCCCTCCTCTAATTAGGTGGATACGGGAAATATTATATAATTCCTACATTTTTTTGTAGAAAAATGTATCAATTTGCTTGTTTTATTTACTTGAATTAGATTTAATAACTTGCTTGCCCAAAAAGCAAAAAAGGTTCTCATTCCTAACGTAGGAATGAGAACCTTTTTTCTAAATATATTATGCAATGCGAAGCTTCGTAAAGTTAAAGCGAACAAAAAAAGTAGTTCCACGGTCCGTTGTTTCAACTTCAATAGTTGCATTATGGCGTCCGGCAATCCGATAACATACCGGAAGCCCTAAACCCGTACCACTTTCTTTAGTTGTTAAAAACGGAGTGCCCAAGTTTTCTAAAATATGCGAAGGGATACCGCTTCCCTGATCCGTTACAGCCATAACAACCTGATCTTTCTCTTTATCCAGATATGTACTTATTTGCAATGTTCCCCCTGAAGGCATTGCTTCCAGTCCATTACGAACAAGATTCAGTAATAGCTGGCGAATTTCGTTTTCATCCAGATATATCTGCGGTATAGTATCTAACGCAAGGATCACATTCGCCTTTGTAGCAATAGCATCTGCTTCTAGAAGGGGAAGCAATGATGTGATGCTGGCATTTAAGTCATGATGTTTAAGTTCAACTAATTTATTTTTAGCTAGAGACAAGTATTCCCGGATAATCGCATTGGTGCGGTCCAGCTCACCAATCATTAATTCAAATCGGTCTTTATACGCAACAAACTCTTGGCGATTACCCATGATTTGCAAATAACCCCGTACAGTAGTTAAAGGATTGCGTATTTCATGAGCAACATTTGCCGCCATTTCACCAATCATATTCATGCGATCCATTCTGGACATACTTTGCTCTAAATTTTTGCGAGCAGTCACATCCCTGATAATTCCTTCCAAGGATAAAAGTTTACCAGCTTGGTCAAAGACAGGAACGATATTTTGCTCAATCCAGCTTATTGTTTGATCCTTGCGAAGAATCCGCAAGGTAAGCGGCAATTGACTTGAATGAGTTGCATCTTTGATGTATGTCTCAAATATCGCGACATCGTCCGGGTGTATCGTATTAATCAACAGCTTTGCGTCTGCGTAATATTCTTCCGGGCTATATCCGGTAACAGCTGTAATAGACGGGCTAATATATTCAATTTTAGCTTCCGGTAGCATTTTATAAAGAAAGATAACATCAACTGCGTTCTCTGCCAACAAACGATATTGCGATTCTTTTTGGGCCAGATTTATTCGTGTTTGTTCCAAATATAACAGTAAGCTTGCTATAGCAACACTAAGCCTGAGTATTCCTTCAATCATATAGCCCCAAGGTGCAAACCAAGTCACATCGATAAGGAATGGCATATCCAGATTATGTATACCCCAAAGAATATAGGCATAACCTAATATTCGTTTACTAACAACTTCAGCCCTTAAATGCCGCATAAAAGAAATACCAGCCCAAATACCGACACTGCCGCAAAACCAGGCCAGAGGGAAAAGCCTATAAAAGAACGGAAAACCCAGAATAGAAAAAAGATTACTTATTAAAAAAATTCCTATTCCAAGAATTAACCACCATGTTTTTAGCGGTTTTGCAATAAACAAATATGCTGCCCACAAAAAGAGCAAAGCACTGCTAAGCAGCATCCCCGTAAAAACCATGAATCCCCATGTTGATTCTTTCCATTCCAGAATACCCGAGTCAACAAACATTAAGCGAAACAGCAGTATAAACCAACTGAACGTCCAAACACCCATATACCGATCTCGATAGGCAATATACAAATACAAATATACTAAGGTAAGTAAAAAGGTTCCCGTAGCGGTGCCAAAAACAACTATATAAAAAAAGTCCATTAAGTATATCCCTCCCAACACAAATTAGGAGAATCATATTACATAAATTTCCTTTAATTGTAGCAAAAATCCTCTTTTTAGCATAACAAATTTTGATAATTATTGTAAATAATTACAT
>JAEYSJ010000315.1 GCA_023434855.1 Bacillota bacterium
GTGTAAAAGATTACTTAAGGTTTTTTGCCAAAAATCAGGAGGGCAGGGATTTGATTATTTTTAGTACTAAAGGCGAGTACCTTAGCCACATTCTTAAACGCGAAAGCTGTTAAGGAGATTAAGATAGAAATGCATAGGTTACCCATTTGCGATAAAATCAGTCAAGATTGCTATTCCGAGGTTTCTTATGGGTAAAATTTCCGAACGTTTGAGACATGCAAGAATTAGTGAGGGGCATTGCGTCATTTGCGGTTCATATGGTCTATTGAGTAAGGATCATGTGCCACCTCGTTGTGCAACGACTATTCAACCAATGTTTCAAAAAACAGTGTCTGAGCATTATTCCTCTGATGAAATAAAACCAATAAATGCTCATGCCGGAGCGACATTTAAAACCATATGCAAGAATTGTAATGGCAACATACTTGGGAGTTTGGATCATGAGATCAAGGTTCCCATCGAGAACTTCATAAATATAATTAGGCAATATTTAGCTGGTGTTCATTTTTACGGAAATGTTATCTCTACGCCTTTCAATGCAGTACCTTTTTTGCGTGCAATGGTGGGGCATCTGCTCGCAGCAACATCCGTAGAAATATGCAAAAATGCTCTTATGGATAGTGAATATTACACGCCATTAAGAAAATTTGTTTTAGGAGAAAATAAAAAAATAGAAGATACTCATGACTTCTATTATTGGTTTTATCCTAACAGAACACAGATAACTGCTCAGCAAACTTCGTTTTTTAACGATGGTCATCTTTGCCATTGTAGCTGTATGCACTTCTTTCCTATAGCATTTTTAATTACATTTAAAAATGAAGGAACATATCCTGCACATGCATCAAAATTAACGGTTGATGACAAGAAATTATATTTTAATATGACCCAAGGAAATTTGGACTATGTAGCATTTCCCTTCACACCACTGAAAGGGAATCAAATGATGCTGATGACAGATACTTTCACTTCAGCAAGTTACCCTCAGAAATAAGCACCGCCTATAAAAACGCGAGTACTAATCATATTCAATATAAAATCATGAAGCACAAGGGAAACGCTTGTGCCTTATATAAAATTTGTGATATTAAATATCAGGAAGAACTTTTTTTATTTCCGCCTCTGCAGAATAGGGTAATCCACCACTTTCATACGCCTTAACTGAAGTTACTGTATTTTTTAACTTATTTATAGCGTCTTGCTTCCACTGAGGAGACCAGTAGGAACACTGGAGTTGCTCAACAGCAGAATAAAAATAGTCTTTGATGTTATAACAAAAAAGAAAATACATACCTACTATTTTTTGCTCAAGCTCATACGACTCAAAAACATAACCTGCATTTGCATTCCAATATTTCAATATCCGTATTAATGGTTTTATCAAAAAATAATTATTTTTGTTTTTATCTGTTAGCTTACTATTAAAATCATTTGGATCTGTGCTTATCCATGATTCGAAATTATTTGCTGGTGCTGGGATTTGATATCCGTAAAGCACATTATATATAGCAGGAACTAATTCAAATGTAATGTGATTTAGATTTAATCTTATAGTTGGGTGACTTTGCTTTCGTTCAGAAGCGGAATAATAAAGTTCAACGAAAGACTTTAATCGATTCAGATATGTTTGTGGCTGATGGCCTGAATTATGAAACACAACCATATAATCAACATCAGATTTTGGATCGTATTTCCTTGGTAACATTGTATATCGAGTGTTAGAACCGAAAGTGAAATGTTCTATCACCACCGAACTATCAAAATAATATCCAAGCCTATTTTTAAGAGTGCTAATAGATGTTGTTATAGTACTATCTTTCAAAACGGCATTCTTCGCTACAGAATCTAAATATGATTGAACGCTCATTCCTTTTCCTTGTCGATAGAATATTGAGTAAAACCATCATTGACATCAGACTGTGTTTTTTCATAAGCCCATCTTGGTATAGTCGGCGAACTTATGTTTAGCTGATTTCTACGATCAGAAAAAACCTTTATTTTGTTTTTTAGTTCTTTATCTGGAGAATTTATTTCAATTAATTCTATCTCTCGAAAAAGACGCACATCGTTTTTAAGATTATTATACTCACCTGCCGCGGACTTATGATGTCCTGCTCGTTTGCTTGGATTTAAAGCGGTGTTTATAGCAGTTAAACATGTAAGTAAAAACGATATTACTATTGTAGTGGTAGTCATATCCTTAAGAGCACTCAAACCTGCTATAGCAGACAAAATAGCTATAGGTATCCCAATGAATAAATTGCATTTTTCCCAAGGGGAAGAAGCATTATAATGAGATTTAGAAGAATAAAGAGCATCTTCCTCAATGCGTAAGCATTCTTCTTTTATTTTTTCAATTAGTTCATTACTCATATCATACCTATATATCTATTTTCTCAGAAGAAGCAACAACCCCTAAAAGAGATAGTTACACCGTGACTACCAGTGAAGTTAGGATGTCCTCCACTGACAACGTGGTGCTGCACATAATCTTATTCTTTGCATAGTTACAGAGGACGCGATCCTCTATGGCTACACAGTCTTTACCCACTTCCCCGTGCTGAGCTGTACCATATATCTGGAATACACCATTGCAGGTTTCTTTTGGGCACCATACCATATCGCTATTCAGGGCAATATTTCGTTCTTCGATAATCATCGAAGAAGCGGAGCCCCCCGCCGATCGTGGTCTTGTCTCCAAGCCTTACCAGTGCTCTGGTCATAATCTCTCATGAATCATATTAATATCAAGGATATAATATCCAAAAATTGACTTAGCTTAAATCAATTTGGATGCAAAACCGCCTAACCTTACAAGCGAACGTATTCCGGGCATCAAGCAAATAAAAAAGGCCGCTTTCGCGACCTTGTGCCAGTACAAACACTCATTGAGAACGATCAAGTACCATATACGCTGGCTGGCACATACTGCCCCGCTCCTGTAGCCAGTAGTAATCAAGATCGGCTACATGCACATCCAACCCCGAATCCACACGGTTGATCTGTAACCGTAGCCCTACAGTGTCCTTGTACGATAAACCAGATTTAACAACGTATTTGTACTTAACACCGCTTTCTTCTTCAAATGACCTGAGATAGGGGGTGATTTGCTTCTGGATTTCTTTCAGACAAATAACTTCACCATCAATTACGAACGGCTTTTCTGTTTTCCCGTCAGGAATAGTAGCCGCGATTGTAGTTAATGGAGCTATCGCCAATAGTACTGATAATGCTCTTTTCATCTGTTCTTTCCCTTGAATATAATCATTGTTTAGAACAAATTTGTGTAATCGTTGCATTATGGTTAAATTCAACATCAATTACTTTTATAGTACTGTCATTAAGTACAGATACAAAATAATTGCTTGACGAATTTCCGTACTTCCTTGAACCATCCGCTGCAATCTTGTTGAATTTAGCAGTAGACACACTATCTTTATCGCCGGGAATGGGCATTCGACTGATTAATTCATTATCGGAGATAGTATAATAAATTAAAATCCCTTTATCTGAATAGTAACCAGAATCGCGTTTTGTTCCTTGTCGAGTTTGTGTTACTGCATCGAACTTATCACATTTATAAACATTGGTTTTGGCCTTTTCAGTACTATCAACCGCTGATTCTTTAGCATTTACATCAGTACTTTTATCCTGAGATACAATCCCAGCACCAATAGCTATCGATACAATAAAAACAATAAAACCCATAACCATTGAAACTGTCAAAGTACTGAATCTTCCCCGCCCCTTACTTTTATAGCGATTTGAAACTTTCTTATACGTAAGTACAGCAAGAACTACACAAATAATAAAAACAGTTAACGAAGCCATTAAATCCCCTTTGAAATCGGTACATAGAAGAAAATCAGGATACCATGTCACAACCAATCGATCGATTTAAACGATCAATTTTGATTATTGATCGTTTAAATCTATTAAAAACTATTAATAACCAATAAATCAATAGGTAAAACGATCAACAATTGGATTTGTTCATTAGCAACATCTAGCGAGCAAACAGAAGGCACCGCTAAAACGCTCTCAAAGAGCCGTTAACGAGATTTCGTAGCTTATGGAAGGAAAGGTGACCTGCTCCCCGTTGATTAATACACCCCGATGTTAGTAATGTCTTCATAAGCCACATGAGGACATC
>JAEYSJ010000319.1 GCA_023434855.1 Bacillota bacterium
GGGTGTGATACTTATAGAATCAATGGCCCAATGTGGTGGTGCGGGTGTAAATAGACTAAGAATAGCTAACAATGTGTTATGGGGCTTAGCTTCTATAGACAATGCTCAATTTCTCGGTATTGTTGAGTTCGGGAAAACAATCAAAATGATTATAAAAAATGTAAAAATATCAAGTAGAGTAATTAAGCAGGCTGGAACTGCATTCTGTGATGAAAAAGTTGTTGCAAAAGCCACGTGGATGTGTGCAAGACTTAACAAGTAAGATTTTATTAGCCCTGGTTTTCTTATAACCTTTAAACATTAACGGCTGCATTTTGTTTATAATTATAGAGACGTTTTTTACGCCTTAAACTACTATTTAAAGCAGGACTTGTCACTTTAAGCTATACAGGAATTGTACACAATGGAGTTAGTAATTCGTGAATACAACAGATTAATATACCAATATAAACAGATATTCAAGCATTTTTGAAGCTCGAAATTTAATTGGATATGATTGACAATAATATATTTGTATGATACAAATAACTATAAGGCGATGGGAGTGAAAGATATAATTAGTGAAGAAAAATATAATCAATGTGTAGAAGATATTGGTGGATTACTGCAAAAAATGGTACGGACTTTCCAGATGTTGGAGAGAAGACAAATTAGAGTACATGGTTTCACCAGTTCTCAGTGCTATATATTACTGGAAATATATAAGCATCAGACACTTTCTATTAATGAAATTAGTGAAAAAATGCGCCTTGAAATTAGTACTATTACTAGAATTATGAACAATTTAGTCCGGGATGAGCTTATTAATAGGAAAAGATCTATATATGATAAAAGGGTCGTGGAGGCTGCTCTCACCGAAAAAGGTAAAGAAGTAGCTCAACAATTGCAGAAAAGTATTGTTAATTACTATAAGGATGTTATATCAAACTTGCCGCGTGGTCATGTTCGCGAAGTCATGGGGGCGGTAGAATTGCTTGTTACCGCTTTAGAAAAAGCCAAGTATTAAAGATTTGGATAATGTAGTGAGCCTGATATTTGTATAATACAAATATTTTGGGATTTACAGGAACAGGGCGAAATATTGCTATTAAGATCATATAAATTGATAAAAGAAAGGAAGGCCACATAATATGAAGGAGAACTTTATTCAGCAATTATTTGCGGAGCGGGTTGGTGGAAATAATTATGGGAAGGATACAGTGTTATACAAATTTGAAAAGATAAAAAGAGCTAAAAGAGAGGCGCGCAAGAATAATCCTAATGTGGAATTAATTGATCTTGGCGTAGGTGAATCGGATTGGATGGCAGAGAAGGAGGTTGTAGAAGTTTTGTACAAACAAGCTGGGTTGAGAGAAAATAGAGGATATACCGATAACGGCATCCAGGAATTTAAAGATGCTGCTGTTCGTTATATGGAAAAAGTATATCAAGTTTATGACCTTGATTCAGTTAATGAAGTAAATCATGGAATTGGTTCCAAGTCAATTTTGGCGATTTTGCCGCTGGCCTTTATTAATCCGGGTGATATTTCTATTATGACTGTACCCGGGTATCCTGTTATGGGGACGATGACAAAATCCTTGGGCGGAGAAGTGGTTAATTTGCCACTCTTAGCCGAAAATAATTATTTACCCAATTTAGATTCTTTGACATCAGAACAACGGCATAGAGCTAAACTGTTGTATATCAACTATCCTATCAATCCAACCGGAGCTATAGCCACAACAGAGTTTTTTGAAAAAGTCGTACAGTTTGCCAAAACAAACAAGATTATCGTCGTATCCGATGCGGCCTATGCAGCACTTACTTTTGAAGGACAGCGCCCGCTCAGCTTTTTGTCTGTTGAGGGGGCTAAAGATGTTGGAATAGAAATTCACTCATTATCCAAAGCGTTCAATATGACTGGGTGGCGACTGGCATTTGTGTGTGGTAATGAATTGGTGGTGAAAGGTTTTGCAACCGTTAAAGATGACAGTGACTCCGGTCAGTTTGCAGCCATTCAAAAGGCAGGTGTTTATTGTCTGCAACATCCTGAGATAACGGAAAGAACAGCTTTGAAATATTCCCGGCGTCATACTTTGTTGGTAAATGCACTTAAGCGTATTGGGTTCTCAGTCACCAAGCCCAAAGCGTCGTTTTACCTGTATGCTGCCATTCCTCAACGTACCGGAAATGGAAGATGCTTCACATCAGCAGCAGATTTTTCGGATTTCTTAATCCGAGAAAAACTAATTTCGACTGTTCCGTGGGATGAAGCAGGAGCATATATCAGATTTTCCGTTACCTTTGAGGCAAAAGATGAAGAGGAAGAAGAAAAGATCATTTCTGAAATAGAGCGTCGTTTAGATGAGGTTGGTTTTGTTTTTTGAGAAGTGGAACAAGTGATGTGTTTGATTGTTATTAAAACCAACTATTTCACTTATTAATTGTCATTATTTGCATTATATTACAAAAAAACCAGTAGATATATGGTAAGATACTACTAGCATTTAATTACTATGCTTCTGTAACAAGCCGAATTTGAAATCTCAAAATATTATCATTTCGGGCTAAATGCAGAGGAGGGAGCAAAAATGGAAAATGCAATTACTTCGACTGAGAAAACACATAGAATTATGACTGTTACGGAAGAAGATCCAGCATCGCCTGATGCCCTTACTTTAATGGATGAATTATCGGAAGCTCTGGAATTAATAACCGGTGATAGTGGAAGGAGTTCTTTTAATCCGAATGATGTTTGTGTCCCGCGAGCATTATTTGTAATAGCTCGCAATCAAGATGGACTGGCTACCGGTTGCGGAGCCATACGTCCTATTGATGAAAATATTGCCGAGGTCAAACGAATGTATGCAAAAACCAAAGCTAGAGGCATCGGAAACACGATATTATCATATTTAGAAAAGCGGGCACAGGAATTAGGCTATTCCGCGCTTTGGTTGGAAACTAGGTTAGTAAACCAGCGAGCCGTCTTATTCTATGAGAGGAGAGGTTATCACCGTATTCCAAACTTCGGTAAGTACGTAAATAATGTTGAATCGGTTTGCTTTGAAAAGCACTTGTAAAGATGTAATGTTACTCCACACTTGCATTTTCATGTTGTTTAATGGCAATCTTTTTGACTAAATTATATTCGAAAACAATAATAAATAGGGTTCTAAATAAAAAAATATATACCTTTTTAATACAGAGTATTCTTTTTTCAAATCTATCAGATATGAACTATATTCAAGGCTGATTAAACAAAGTGTGTTTACGTATTCAGCTAATTATTTTGAAATGAGGTGAAAGTGTTGAATAAGACGCTAGTGACGGTTATAATTACAACGTTTATTTGTTTATGGTATGCATTTTTCTATAGTAATCCTTCTCAAGCCAATCTTCTTCAATCAAGTGATAATTTTATTAACAGTAATAATGCTGATGATAATGTTGCCGAATTTATTGAAAATAATTATGTTGTTATTATTAAAAACTTTAAGGTAGGCGAACAAATAACAGGATCTCTTGATCAATATCCAAAACCATCTTATATCAAAACCATCACCAGTAAACAATGTAAAGAATATACTTGGACGACCGGAAATAAGCCAATAACGATTAGCCATAATAACGGATTATGGAATTCAGATGATGAATTAACGGTATGTGTCGATCAAAATGGAACTGTAAAATCTGTATCGTTAATATTTCATGAAAAAGAAATTGGTCAAGAAGTTGCTAAATTAATTGAAGATATATACTTAATCCATCCCACAAGAAATGGTGCTGCAATTGCGAATTCCACGATATGGGAATGGAAGGAACCGACTGAAAATAAAAACTTTTATGCTGAAGTAGTGCAAAATAAACAAGCAATGCCGTTTTCCACTAGAGTGAGTATACAATCCCCGTATGCTAAAGTTATACCATTAAAAGGGAGTTAACCCGAACCGTTAAGCGGCGGGTAAAACATAAGCCAGGGGCACGGCGGAATTGTCTTGTTGGAGGGTGTTACAGGTGGTTTATATTAGGAAGAGCTAATATATAAGGGTTACTAAGGAGATGTGGGGGGGTCATTATGCGAATCCAACTAATACGAAGTGCAACATTACGGTTTGAGTATGCGGGAATGAGATTCATCATTGATCCGTGTTTGTCGGCGAAGCATACAATGCCATCATGGGCAGGTATATCACTAAATCCTATGGCAGAATTGATTTGTTCGCCCCTTGAGGTGCTTGAGGGTACGGAGATGGCCATCATTTCGCATATGCATTCTGATCATTTTGACTCTGTTGCTAAGAAATTATTACCGAAAGAAATGCCTATTCTCTGTCAACCGGAAGATGAACCTAAAATTAGAGATACAGGATTTTTTAACATGACACCTATAGAGGACAGGATAACATGGAAAGGGATTACGATTACCAGAACTCCAGGACAGCACGGAACAGGCGAAGTTTTGCAAGAGATGGGAAATGTGTCTGGCTTTGTTTTCCAAGCTGAAGCGGAACCAACAGTTTACTGGACAGGTGATACAATCTGGTGTAATGCCGTAAAGGAGGTTATTGAGAAGATGCAACCAAAAATCATTTTTACTCACTCTTGCGGCGCTGTCTGGAAGAATAGTACAATTGTAATGGATGCAACACAAACAATTAACTTATGTCATGCCGCTCCTAATAGCACGATAATTGCGACACATATGGATTCATTTGATCACTCAACGGTAACACGCGAAATTTTGCGGCAATATTCAGAAGAAAACAATGTTTCGTCTGAAAAGTTATTAATCCCTGCGGATATGCAACAGTATCAATTCTTGGTGTAATAATTATGCAAAGAAACTATCCGTATCTTACTGGAAAACGTAAGTTTATGGATATTTTTATTATAGAGGTGGAAAATGATGAAAGTTGTAGGTATTAACGGCAGCCCTCGAAAAGATGGTAACACAGCCATCTTAATTCAAACTGTGTTTAACGAATTGAATCAGCAGGGAATTGAAACCGAACTTATTCAGTTATCCGAAAAAACTATAAAAGGCTGTACAGCTTGCGCGGCTTGCATGACTCAAAAAAATCAACGATGTATCATAACAGACGATTTCTTTAATGAATGTTTTGCTAAAATGGTTGCCGCAGACGGAATTATTCTCGGTTCTCCCGTATACTCCGCCGGTGTAACCTCACAAATAAAGGCATTAATTGACCGGGCAAGCATAGTGTTGGCAGGCAATAGAGGACTCTTAAAATACAAGGTTGGCGCCGCGGTAATTGCTGTTCGACGTGGTGGTGCGATTAGTGCGTTCGATACACTAACCCATTTTTTACACAGCAAAGAAATGTTTCTCGTTGGCTCAACTTACTGGAATATGGTTTACGGCAGAGATGTTGGCGAAGTAGAACAAGACCAGGAAGGTATAGCTAATATGAAAAATCTCGGTCAAAATATGGCATGGCTATTAAGAAAAATTCACGGTCAGGGGTAAATTATGCTGTTCGACTAATTATAAGC
>JAEYSJ010000203.1 GCA_023434855.1 Bacillota bacterium
GTATATAACCTACAAGAGCAACACAGTTTCCGTGGTCACAGCAGGTACTGGCTTGTTGGTCCCAAGAGATGATGGCTTTTGGATGATTAGGCAGAACCATATTGACGTAAGAGATGCGTACCAGGAACTGCAAATGGCGTTTTCCGCAGACTATTTGGATGTGCGCAAGGCCGGCGCTGATACGCTCCAGCTTCAAATCGAACCGGGGCAAGTGGCCCAACATTATTATCCTTATTTCAATCGAAGAGTGCCTAGTTATTACTTCCATTCGAGTTTGAATATCGCTTTCGTCGGTAATAATTATGTGACACTATGGAGCGATGCGTACGGTTATACCGGTGGTGCGCATCCCTTTACTTCACGAAGTTGGGATACATATAATCTGGACGATTTGGCGCGAAACAATGTAAGTAATATTGAGTCCTACTTCCAGCAGGACTATTATAAGTATCAAATCCCATTATCAAGATTCTTCGGATCAGGGGCAAAAGAGACACTCGAAGCTGCAGCACGGAAGTACCGTAATGCGAATCCTGAACGGAGCAATGTGCTGGCAGACAAAGTGCTTAGCGATACTTATTGGGGTTTGGATAGAGGTCAAGGACATTGGCAAATAAAAGGGATATTGGGGCCGAGAGATCAGGTTGTTAGAGAGCAGTTCGCCCTGTTCGATACCGATCTGCGTCCGCCTCAAGAGATAGTCAGTCACGATGAGCTTGTCGTTGATTGGAATGCGGTGGTCGCTAAGGTGCCTTCTGCGGAGGATGCTTTCTCATCACCCGAAAATAATCTTCTTGTAGTGTTCACCAAACAGAAGATGATATTTTATAGGGTCGTAGGCTCAACAATAGGAGATTCTGTCGGTGAAGTTAACCTTGCTGCCTATGATAAACCGCGGGTAGTGATGATTCAGTGGTGTACAGGAGAGTACGTCGACAACTGGGCCGATGAAGCTAAGAGATATTTGAGGTAAACTCATGCCAGACGGACGTCGGATAGCGTCCTTATGTAACAGGTAATGGGCCGCATGCACTTTGCGGGCCATACCGGCAAGCAGACAGAGGATTTTCCTGTCGACGTGGTTGCATAAGGAAACGTTATCGGATGACCGCCGGTGATAGGGGAAGATACAACGGGACTCGATCCCCGGAGAGGGATGCCGGTCAGCCCGAAGGGCTAATTGAATCTCATAGTAAAATAAATGATATGGGTGTGAGGTGATATTAAATGAGCCTATGGTTTACCTTATTTCTAAAAATAAAGACATTGATATTGATGAGCTACAGAAACAAATACCAGAGCCCTATAACGATTTGTTCGGATTTGAAGCTCACAGGCAAACAGTATGGGGTAATGAAATCATGAAAGAACTTGGTTGTAACATGATTTATTCCTTAAAAGATGGAGATATATATGCATTTGATGAGAAATTACAAGAGTTGAAAAGAGAACTGAATGTCATTTTGAACAATTTAGATATCTTGGTCGATAAAGAGATCGGCGTTGAGTATGTTGAATTTAGAGTTAAAAATGCGATTGAAGCAATAACGGTAGCAGAAAACTATAAGGATATTGGAGTTTATATTGGCTAGGACTTAAATAGCTGTTGTAGGCTCAGTGCCGGGAATTGGGAGAATAATAGAGGTGGATTATGTTTAGTATTCTAGTTGCTGATGCAAACCTTATGAATAGTAAGTTGGGTTTTGTAACTGATAACAGTAAGTATACGCCTAATTCGATATGGATATATGGAAAATATGTTGAAGATGTTAGAGTCGGAGATCTATTAACTGAAGACAAAGATATTTCTACGGTATATGAGATTGTTATGTTTCCAATGGTTAGACATAAAGATTATGTGGTGGATAATATTGATATTTTGATTAGACCCCAAAATGAAACTTTTAGCAGTATTGATTGGAAACACTTGGCGAACAGCCTAATAGGAAAGAAACTTGTTAAGATAAGTAAATAAAAAAGTGCTATTAAGCTGTTAATGAATCTTTATCTCATTGACAATTGTATTGATTTGTGTCGGTAGGATTTGATAGAAGTTGTACATATGATTCGATACGGCTCGCCTCCACCATGCAAATCCGGAAATGAATTGAACCCGCAAATTCGCGGGTTTTTTGCTGTGTGTTTTTTGAATGGTTACAGATGGCTTCACCAGCTAAAACCGGAGTGGTTATAAAGTGGTATTTATTTCTAAATAAAGAAGTAATTAGCGACAAGGTATTTGTTAAATATTTTGTCGAAATTTTGTCACAATTTTTTGATATTGTAAAAACATAGACAAATTACATGTAAATACCAGATGAGAAGAATAAGTCTTGTCAATGACCGATAGGCCAGTCATTAGCGGACAAGGTAAGGTGGAAAAAGAAGGGAGAGAGTAGCATGCGTAAAATCTTAGGATTAGTAGTTCTGGTGTCTTCTCTGGTCATATTTTGCTCGCCAGCTTCAGCCCAACAGACAGAGTGGAAAGATCCAGCTTATAATTTCGGAAAAACTAAAACGGTAGTGGTAATGGATACGAAGTTTACCTATGGTGGTTTTGATGTAAGTGGAAATAACAAGTTTGTAAAATACCCCTATGGCGAAGAAAAGAGCACAAGCATGCTTAAAAGCAGGTTTGGTAAAGTGACGAATGTACTATTCATATCTTTCTCTGAAGTGGCGAAAAAGGTTAAGGCGAGGGCTGATTTTCCTGGGGGCAGTCCTGGGTCGAAAGAGTTTTCGGATTTTGTACAAAGTGTTATGCCCCAATATGCGGATGCAGTATTATTTGTAGAGATTCGCGATTTTGGATGGTATTATGAACATTATGCCCCTTATGATTCTACTGAAACAAAGATAGAGCGGGTGGAATATGGCGGCATAACTCCTGATGGGAAGCAATATTCCGGCTGGCGGGATGTTCCCACAACTGTTACGGTTCATCATGATGAGGGGTATAGTATATATGACAGTGCGGAGGTTGATTTGGGATTGATGGATGCCGCGACTTGGAAATATGTATGGAAGTATTCGGATTCGAGAACACGTAACTCGTATGCTTGGGGACAAAATTACGATTCTTCGGGACCGGAGTCGATGATACAGCGGATTATGGACGATTTTACAGAGAAAATGCCGTTCGCACCGAAATGATGCTATTCTACACTGATACGGAGAATCGTACTAACTTGGTGTTTTAAGTCTCGATGATCAAACACTCACCCCTGGGAAATGGAGAGTAGAGCTAATACTGCAGTTGCCAAAATGGTCTGTTCACTCATTCGCTTTTAATGGAGAGGACAAAATAGCTATAGGGGCTAACAGGCAATTCGGAGAAGAACAGTATACGCCAATGGTTGATTTATGGGAACTTTCTTCTGGGAACAAGATCACACTGAAGCGTGCCAAGCAAATATTCAAAGAATGAAACAAAATCCCTTTCCCCATGTTTTTTCTTAGAGGATTTTGGGAATAAAACGCTAATTTGTAAAATGTCAAGTTGTTACAGGAGGTTATGTAATGAAAATATGGAGAATTACGGTTATTACGCTGATTGGAATAATGCTTCTTTCAATACAATGTTTTGCCCAAAGTGCAGAAGAGGGATATCAATCTTTTGCGGTGACATTCGAGCAAGATGGAAAAGTAATTAAACCAAATGGGCATGTTATTAATCTCGAGAAAAGAGGATTCGCCATTAATGTGGATTTTCTTGGCTACCGGGGAGAAACGGCAGCCATTCGTTTAAGTACCAGCATAAACGATACCTACTATAAAGTGGCAAGTAGCGGACTGCAAGTCTCAGATTTACTTGCCGACGGAATCGGTATGGCCGAAGCTGCGGGTGCACAAAAAAGCCTAATTCTGACTGATACAAAAGCGGTTCAATACCTGTTTATTGATGCTAATGGGTCAGGATTTCAGGAAGTAAAGACAAGGGATAATGTAATTTCGGGAAAACGGTATATAACTGAACTTAATTTCCGAGGCGCGAAAAGCTTTCCGGTTCAAGATTTGCCGGTCAATGAACTATACATGGTATTCATTAAACGTTCCAGTACCGGAGTACGGCAGGAATACTATTTGATCCAGTTTCCGAAACCGGAGTTTCCAAAGCGGTCGCAGACGGCAGAGCAATGGATATTGCAAGGAATGAAGTATGAACAGCTGAAAGATTTTGGCTTGGCGATTGAAGCTTATAGTAGAGCGTTAGCTGTTAATGATTCACAATATAGTTTTCAAGCGTATGTGAAAAGAGGAATGGCTTGTGCTAAGATAGGCAGATTTAACCAGGCATTGACCGATGGTAACGCAGCGTTGACGATAAGACCGGATACTATTGACGCATATTCTTTGCGGGCCTATGTTTTAGCCGCAGTTGGAAGCAGAGGGCAGGCAATTGAAGATTATTCCAGAATCATTGCGCTCAACCCTAATCTGTCGTTCGCTCATTGGCAGCGCGCGATGTTAGTCTATAATGAAAAGAGTCGTTTTTCAATAAAACATGAAGATCTTCTAGTCGCCTTGGATGATTTTTCCAAGGTGATTGAGCTGGAGCCGAATAATGCTGCCGCCTATAAAAATCGCGCAGACATTTATCATGTTTTAAAAGAATATGACAAAGCTCTGGATGACTATGATAAAGCCATAAGTTTAGCACCTAATAACGTCAGTTATTACGAAAACAGGGGATTAACTTACTATGCTATTAAATTTTCAGCAGGCAAAAATACCGATGCGGAGTTGTGGGAGAATTG
>JAEYSJ010000358.1 GCA_023434855.1 Bacillota bacterium
TTGAATTCCCATTTTAATTGTAACATTATTGCCTTCAACACTGCCACCGCTTACTGTTCCATAAATTTCCACATTACCTTCGGCTTTTATTGAAAAACCTGCTTGTACGGAACCACGTACAATAACATTGCCGACAAACTCGATATTACCTGTAGATAAATCAACATCTTCTTTAATTTCAATAACCGGAATTACATTAATTTTATTATTGGCAATTACCAGCTGTCCGGCAATACCAGCTACTACTTGAACACCATCAACTGCCTGAACATTTTTACCAACAGGCAAAGGTATATCTTTGCCATTTTTAGCAGGCACCGGTTGACCTAAAACATCAATTCCGGGTGTGCCAGGGGTTGCTGGAATCTTTTCGGCCAGTAAATCTCCTTGAGCAACGATAGTAAAAATATTAAGATTTTTAAAATCTACCCTGCCGTCTTCCAACTCCACCGGACGTCCTTTATTTTCCATGTCAATCTTATAGTTGATAACGGCGTTCACGCCATCGACCGCACTCTGTCCGCTAGCGCAAACTACCTGTATACCTGGGGATTCAAGAGCTTTCCGGGCAGCTTCAAGATCAACACCAAAAGTAACGCCGCTTTGTTCAATCTTAGATACAACTTCATCCAACAGTACTTCACGGCAGGATTTTGGCAAATCTACTTGTAACGATGCCTCCATTTTATCCCTTGTCACGACAACTCGAATATCTGGTTCGACCTCAGGCTTGGATGGTTCAGCCACCTTAACTTGCGTTCCGGCTGCCTCTTTCATAGTACAATTGAGTAAAACCTGATCATACTTTTCAATAGTAAGCTTACTAAGCTCAGATACTATGTCTTGTTCTTTAACCGGTAATCCTTGTCCCTGAGGAGGGTATACGGTCAAATATATGCCGTCCTCAGCTTCAGAAATCTGAAAATACCCATCACGTGAGTCAGCATGCTCATCCGGTTTTGGTGAAATTTGATCATTAGTTGTCATTGCATATCCTCTCCCCCTGAAGGTATCAAAGCAAACTAGATTTAATCCGGGATAACGAGCCACGCAGTCTAAAAATTGCCTTAGTGTGAAGTTGCGATATACGAGCTTCTGTTAGTTTTAGAATTAAACTAATTTCTTTTAATGTTAGTCCTTCATAATAGTATAAGCTAACAACAAAACGTTCCTTTTCAGGTAATTTGTCAATTGTTTTAGCTAAAATAGACTTTACTTCTTCTTCCTCAATATATTGGGATGGATTGGTCGGTTTATTGGAAGCAGTTTCACTTTTGGCAAACTCTTCTAATGGAATAATTGTAGTAGCGTTAAGCTGATTAAGAAAAGAATGTAATTCCCCTATTGTAATTCCTAAAGCAGCAGCCATTTCATCATCTGATGCGGAGCGCCCCAATTGATTCTCCAAAAGAGAAATAGTCTGTTCAAATTGGCGAGCCTTTTGGCGCACTGTTGTTGGAACCCAGTCTTGAGCCCTAATCGCATCAAGAATTGCACCCCGAATACGGGTTACTGCATAAGTCTCAAATTAAATACCACGTACTGGGTCAAAACGTTCAATAGCATCTAACAGACCAAAAAAACCGTTACTAATCAAATCGTCCTTGTCTACATATGGTGGCAGACTAATGGCTATTCGCCCGGCTACTAATTTTACTAGTGGCAAATAATTCGCAATAAGTTTTTCCCTTATATCAGGTTCTCTTTGTTGTTGGTATTCCAACCAAAGTTTCAACACATCCGCAGTATGTTCTTGATTTTTTTCCATATTATTAGTTAACTCCCAACTCTACTCACAGATTACTCTTTTGGCCTATACACCCGTTCTAAGTTGTCAGAAGTAAGGGGGCTAAACGGAGTAGCGTCGAGGGTTTGGTCGGAAATTTCCTGTTCACCGATAATATCGACTTTTTGGCCTAAAATATTAAATCTTGCCAATAAACTCTGCAAAAATCTTTCAACCATTCCCCCAAAAAAGAAACCGCAACATCCGAAGATGAGAATAGATATAGTTGTGCGATAGAGAATAGTCAATGGCCTGGCATCATTTAAAAAGCCGATTATCATTGTAAAGATACCAACAACAAGTGCCAAGCAGACAGCAGTGTAAAGCTTGAGCACTATTATTTCCCTCCTCCAAGTCTGTTTCAAAACGCCCATCTGCTTCATTATTCAGTCCTCATCACGCCCCGTACCATTGGCGCAGAATAATTTTTGCAGTAGTCTTTCTGCGTAGTAGGCCGTAAACTGCTCAGAACGCTGCATCTGGACATTTTTAAACAACCTTATTTATAGTTCTTTTTCTCCTTTATCTATTGTTTTTATGCGGTAAACACCTGTTTCAAGTCTTAATTCTACTGTACGTCCATAGTTTCCACCAGTATCTTCTGATAATATTCTAATGTCAACTTTTTTTAATAATACCCTTACAGCTTCAGCATTACGCTCGCCTACTCTCATAATATCGGTAGTATTTGCAAAGGTAAACATTTGGGCTCCACCGGCAATTTTAGCAGTGATACGGGATCTAACAGCACCGAGTTTAATCATTTCTTCAAGTACTAAAGGTATTGCTGAATCGGCAAATTTAGCAGGATTCTCCGCGGAACGGGCCTGAGTACTATCGGGGAGCATGATATGGGCCAGTCCACCGATTTTAGTGACAGAATCATACAATGCAATACCAATACAGGAACCCAAACCATAACTGATTAAACTCGAGGGACTACGCCCAACCTTATAGTCAGCCATGCCAACTTTTATTAATTCCGGCATCATCCCTTCACCCCTATTGCTGCTAAAATGGTATTCAATGAACCAGGGTCAGGGATAAGAAAAAAATGACCTTTTACTCCATCCGCGTCAGTAGTAAATTCAGTTTCAATAACTAGCGCATGATCTCCCATTTGTCCCAACTGAATTAAAATAACACTTAAAATCGCGCCGGCCATATCCATCGCCAAAGCCGGAATAGACGGTAATAAGGTTAATTTCGTGAAATGCGATAAAGAGTTTAAATATGCTCCGGCTAAAATATTGCCGATTTCCATTAATGCTGACTCATCCATTGATGATAACGAAGTGGTATATCCTTGCTCTCGTCCCATGAGCATATCCACAAGATAGAACGCACTTTCCCGTGGTAGTAAAAACAAAATGCTGCTAGGCGCTGGACCGAAGACCCGTAAATACACCCCCGCCACCATGGCATCCGGCCCGCCAACCACATCCGGAACATCGCCAAGCGGCATAATGGCAACTTGTGGTACAGTCATGTCAATCTTACGGTTGATAATCTGTGATAAAGCGGTAGCGGAATTGCCAGCACCTACATTACCGACCTCTCTTAATGCATCTAATTGCATCGCCGATAATTTCAATATATCTTCGGACAATGTTTTCACCCCACATATAAAAATAAATCAACAAAATCAAATAATGCGATTCAATAATAAAATTAACTAGCCTTAACGTCTTGTCCAATACCGATAATTGCTTCCATATTCAACAAAATAAGCAGCCGGTTTTCAAGTTTTCCTACACCGCTGAGATAATTTGCAGAAATACCGCCAACAGCAACCTGCGGTTCCTCAATATTTTCCTGATTAATAGCCATTACTTCTGAAACAGCATCAACGATTATCCCGATTACGATATCTTCTATTTTTACAATGATAATACGTGTATTATCATTATATTCCTGCGGGGGCAATCCCAGCCGCTTCTTGATGTCAAGTACTGGCAGCACACTTCCCCGAAGGTTTATTACCCCTTTAATATAATCTGGAGTGTGAGGCACACGGGTAATATCTGTCATTCTTTTTATTTCCTGCACCTGCAGTATACTTACACCATATTCTTCACGACCAAGCTTAAAAACAACCAATTGCATTTCGCTATCTGAAAAAGTTTTTTCAATCATCGCCTATCCCCCCTTATTGCATTAAAGAACCAATATCCAAAATAAGCGCTACCTGCCCATTGCCTAAAATAGTTGCACCAGCAATAACCTTAATACCTGCAAGCAATTTCCCCAAAGATTTAATTACAATTTCCTGTTGGCCAATTAGGTTATCTACAATAATACCGGCACGCTGTTCTCCCATATGTACAATGACGACAAATAATTCTTCTTGCTGTTCTACATCAGTATAAGGAATTTTAAGAACATTCGCCAAACGGATGATCGGAATGATTTGTCCTCTTAATAAAATTACCTCCTGATTTTGAATAGTTTTAATGTCATCAGGCGTGATATTGATTGTGCTGTCAATCGATCCTAATGGAATTGCATAAATTTCTTCACACACTTTAACTAGTAGAGCCTGAATAATGGCTAATGTCAGCGGTAAGCGAATCTTAAACTTACTGCCCTCATTAATTTTGGTTTCCACATCCACCATACCGCCAAGGGATTCAATTTTATTTTTAACAGCATCCATCCCCACGCCACGGCCGGAAACGTCAGTTACTACGTCGGCTGTTGAAAATCCGGGCAAAAATACAATACGTACAGCTTCAGTATTATCCATTTTGTCGGCTTCTGCTTGAGAAATAAGTCCTTTAGTAACAGCTTTTTGCTTCAAAACATCAGCATTAATGCCTTTACCATCATCTTCAACTACAATTATTACATTATTTCCTTCATGACGGGCAATAAGTTTTATCTCACCAACCGGATTTTTTCCTTTAGCTTGTCGTTCATTAGGCTGTTCAACGCCATGGTCAATGGCATTTCTCAGCAAGTGTACCAGCGGATCTCCTATTTCGTCAATCACAGTCCGGTCAAGTTCTGTTTCTTCACCTTGAATAATTAGATTAACTTCTTTGTTTAATTCTCTGGACAAGTCCCGTACCATCCGGGGAAAACGATTGAACACCTGACCAACAGGTACCATCCGGACTTTCATAACTACCGATTGAAGATCAGTTGTTACCCGATCCATTTGCTCAATGGTTTCCACCAGATCTGATAGTCTGTGAGTAAGACCAATCTGTTCTAATCTGGTTTTATTAATTACAAGTTCGCCGACTAGATTTAGCAATGTATCCAGCTTCTCGATGTCGACACGAACGGATTGACCGCCTTTCAGCTTCTTTTCAGGAGAATTTGCAGCCTGGGGAACAGGAACTGTCTTGTCTACTTTCTCATCAATGCTAGAAGCAGGGACATTAGTAGCAGCCTTTATTTCTTCTTTAACTTCTATATTGGGACTATTGGGTGACACACAAGGACATACTTTAACACTATCTACTTCAGAAATAGACATAATTGTCTGCTGAATTTTATCCGCCTCAACGCCAACAACCACAATGGCCTGAAAACTAAGTTCAAAATTTTCTTTTTCCAAATCATCTGCCGACGGAATGCTGCGTAAAACATCTCCCAATTCATCTAAAGCACTCATTACCATATACGCTCTGGCGGATTTCAGCAAGCATCCATCACGCAAGGAAACTTGAACTTCATATGCCTGCATTCCTTGATTTTTAGCATTATCAATAACTGTAATTTCCGTATCAGTCAGTACTATAGCTGAAGTCTGCATTGCTGAAGCATCATTTGAATTGTTGCAAACTACAGTGGCCTGCTTTTCGCCTTTTGCCAATGAACTAAGCCTTCCCAAAAGCGGTTTAATATCAATGACACAATCTTGATTATTGGCAACATTTTCAATAAGTTGCTCCAATGTATCAACGCATTTAAACACAGTGTCAATAATGTCATGACTTGCCTGCAGCTCACCCTTGCGCAGTAAATCCAGTATATTCTCCATTTCATGAGTCAGCTCGGCAATAGTTGTAAACCCCATGGTTGCCGACATCCCTTTTATCGTGTGGGCACTGCGAAATATTTCGTCAAGTACGGAAAGATTTCCCGGATCATTTTCTAAGTCTAATAAGCAACGATTCAATGTTTGTAAATGCTCTCGTGATTCTTCCAAAAACATTCCCATATATTGATTAATATCCATAACTTACACCTCCGCTTATTTCATAGAGTGTGAAATTGCCTTAATAATTTCCGATGCAATAGCATTGAGTGGTGCTACTTTATCAATTACACCTAATTCAATGGCTGATTTAGGCATTCCAAAAACTACAGCCGTAGATTGATCTTCAGCAATTGTGTATCCTTTTTGATTCTTAATGCATTGTATCCCTTTGGCTCCATCATGACCCATACCGGTAAGAATAACGCCCACGGCACGCTGTCCATAGACTTTTGCGACAGATTCCATCATCGGATCTACTGCCGGACGGTGCCCGCCTATCGGCGGAGTTTGATTCAATTTAACCACTTTTTTGCTGCCTTCACGTTCAACAATCATATGATAATCCCCTGGAGCGATGAGTACGAAACCGGGACGTATAACATCATTATGTTCAGCTTCTTTTACCGTAACGGACGACAGTGAATTTAGCCTCTCTGACAGTGATTTGGTAAAGCCGGGAGGCATATGCTGAACAACAATAATACCGCAAGGCAAATTACCGGGTAGTTTGGTGATAATTTCTTGCAGCGCCCGGGGTCCTCCAGTAGAAGTACCAATAGCAACGATTTGCTCCTCAGTTGTTGCGGAAACTGTTGCAAATAAAGTCTCCGGAGGTTTTACCTGGGGAGGCATTACTACTTTCGTTAACGGGACTTGGCGTTTAGCAATTTGTGATATGTTTACCCGTGCTGCGGCACGGCATTTTGCTATTATTTCAACATTTATGCCGGAAATAGTAGAGATTGGTCCGGCAGTTTTTGTAACAAAATCGACTGCGCCTAATTCTAAAGCCCGAATGGTTGCTTCAGCACCTGACCGGGTTAAACTGCTGACCATAACAACCGGTGTTGGTATTTCGTGCATAATAATTTCCAGAGCAGAAATGCCATCCATTACCGGCATTTCTACATCCATAGTTATTACATCAGGCTTAAGCCTTTTTACTTTTTCAATGGCGTCTTTGCCATTTCGGGCAGTATCCAATACTAGGAAGTCAGGTTCAGCAGCAAATAGATCAGATAATACTTTCCGCATAAAAGCGGAATCTTCAACTATTAATATTTTAATCATTCACCATTACACCGTCCTATTAAACTCCTTTTTGACGCTGCTCTAACTGCTTTTTAAATATAAATTTTACTATTTTATTACTAACAGAATTGTGAGCGTTTATAAATCTAACACCTAGCCAATATGCCCGTAGATTAACCGTCGACTGCTCAACCCTGATAACTTCTCCATCTACTTGAACTGGGCCAAACCCAGGAATATCAAACGACAGCTTCAGTTTAGTGCCAATGGGAAGGGCTTCTTTAACGATAAGCCGTATTCCTCCGCCGCTAATGTCTTTAGTTAAAACGACTTCAGAAATAGGTTCCTCATCCGAATTATCTTTGCTGGATAATAGAGTCATTCTTACGCGCAATGCAGTATTCAAACGTACAAAACTACGTTGTTGAATTTTTTTAATATCACGTGGTAGTGATACAATCCATACAGGAAATGGCGTTATTCCTTTATCTAAAAAAGTACTGCTAAATTGATATACCGCATTATCGGCAAATACTTTGCCATAAAAAGAACTCTCGGCCTGTGGCAATACAGGATGGCCTTTACGCATTGGCATAGCAATAATCATATGTTTATCAGTAATATCCTCAATTCGGCTATGGTATTGTTCTAAGTTAGGTTGGGGAGATAACATAATTACTAATCTTTGATTAATTTTAAAAATATTATTTAAAATAACACCTCACCTCCTTAATTTATCATCGCATTACTTCTAAGAACTTGTGAAAGAATGCTTTAATTCCCTTTGGTTGGGGAATATTCTCGCCAAACAGCAACAAATGAGCAATGTGTTTAATGCAACGAGTTGAGATTGAATCAGGAAAAGCTAATAAAAGTGGCACCTGGTTTTTCACTGCCTTCAGCATATTGCGGTCTTCATAAACAAAGCCAAGGCTATTAATCGGCAATCCCAAAAATTTGAAAGCAACTTTTATCAACTTATCAACGACTAATTGTCCCTCATCTATTTCAAGAACACGATTTATCACCAATCTGAGCGGTGCTGTACCTTGATGGCCGGAATAAGTTTTCATCATGGCATAAGCGTCGGTAATTGCGGTAGGTTCCGGAGTGGTAATAATAATAACCTCATCAGCCGCAATAACGAAATTTATTACATTGCGGTTTATGCCTGCTCCGGTATCAACTAAAATAATATCAGCCCAATCATCACATAAAGTTATATGGTTAATAATATGTTGTAACTGGGAATCGCTCAGATTTGCTAACTGAAAAATCCCCGAACCGCCTGACATAAACTTAATTCCATGCGGGCCTTCCACAATGATATCATTTAAATTAATTCCATCTTCTAATAGATTTAATATATTGAACGGCGTGGAACAGCCTAAGACCACATCTACATTAGCCATGCCTAGATCTGCGTCAATAACTAATACTTTTTGACCTAACCCGGCTAAGGCCAGCGCCAAATTGACCGTAAAATTAGTTTTACCAACCCCGCCTTTACCGCTGGTAACAGTAATAACTCTTGCTTTGTCTTGCCTCTTAATAATAGGACTAGTGGACTTATTGGATTCCTTTACCATCTGTCGTAATTTTTCCGCTTGATCTCGCATATTTAATCCCTCAAAATCAGATTTGCCAATTTATTGGGGTCAGCTAATTCAATATCATCAGGTACATTTTGACCGGTTGTCACATAAGAAAGTGCTGTGGGAAACTGATATAAGAGATTCAATATGATTCCAAGATTATTTGATTCGTCACTTTTAGTAAATAAAAATTTCTGAGGTGAACACACGGAAAATTTGTTTACAATATCCAAAGCATCTTTATATTTAGTCGTTGCACTCAAAACCAGATGTGTTTCGATATGAGGATCAATTTCCAGCAGTGTTTGTAGTTCAGCTAGATGGTAATGATTTTGCGGACTGCGGCCAGCTGTGTCAATCAAAATTAATTGTTTGTCCTTATGACGGTAAAGTGCGGCTTTAAGTTCATCGGCAGTATATACAATTTCTATTGGCACACCAATAATATCGGCATATGTCTTAAGCTGTTCAACAGCTGAGATGCGATAAGTATCAGCTGTAACCAAAGCGACTTTAAGACCTTCTTTTATTGCAAAATTTGCTGCCAACTTAGCAATGGTAGTGGTTTTTCCCACTCCTGTAGGACCAATAAGGGCAACTTTTTTGCAACCAGACGGCAAAATGTTGATACCATCTACTTTTTGTAGATTATTAGATATTCGTTCCAAAAGTAATTTACGTATTACGGGATCATCGCCACCATAAGCGGACTGATTTTCAGGCAGGCCTGTAATTAAATTTTCAGCAATCTGCGGATCGATATCATTCTTTATCAGCAAGTCAAACAGTGGCGGCACCTGTTGATCAATTTTAGGTATTTTACATACTACTTGTTCAAGTAATTTACGCATATTGGAAAGTTCAAGCTGCACCGCTGTAATTTTTGTATCTTCTTTTTCCTTTAACACAACAGGAGCAGCGGCAGGCTGTGAAGCTTTTTTTTCGACAGTTGTCAAAGTTTGCGTGTCAGTAGCCGCCATGACTTCAACCATTTCTTGCGAAAAGAACCCGAAGAACCCCCCTTTACGGAAACGCCGGGTATGTAATATTACTGCATCACGACCTAAATTATTTTTTACTTGTAGTAAAGCATCCTGCATAGTAGTTGCTGTAAATAATCTTACCTTCAATTTACAATTTCACCATCCCTAATGTTTGCATTTCAACTTTAGGTTCTAATTCCGCATATGACAAGACAGTGAGATTTGGTACAATACGCTCAGTCAATTTACGAAAATGCATTCTAACGGCGGGATTGGTTAGTACTATCGGTTGATAACCCAGACCGGTAAGTTTGGCAAGTTCGTTTGTAAGACTGTTTATTACTGTTTGCATTGTATTAGGATCAAGCGCGACATAAGAACCGTGTTCTGTACGTTGCACTGCGGAACTAATGGTATTTTCCAATTGTGGATCAACGGTAATGCAGGTTAAAATGTTATTTTGAGCATATTGCCGTGAAATTTGACGAGCCATTGCATGCCTGGTATATTCAGTAAGAATTTCGGTATCTTTTGTAAGCTGAGCATAATCAGCCAAAGTTTCTAAAATTGTTACCATATCCCTAATTGAAATTCGCTCACGTAAAAGATTTGCCAATACTTTTTGTATATCCCCGACTGATAATAAATTTGGTGTTAATTCCTCGACAACTGCAGGATGATTTTGTTTAACTGAGTCAATAAGAGTCTGCACTTCCTGCCGTCCAAGAATTTCAGACGCATAGCTTTTAATAATTTCAGTAAGATGGGTAGCCAATACTGAAACGGAATCAACGACAGTATATCCTGCTAACTCAGCCTTTTCGCGATTGGCTTCCTGTATCCAGAGAGCCGGCAAACCAAATGCCGGTTCTGTAGTTTCAATACCATTGACTTCTTCAAAGGCTGTTCCGGGATTCATAGCTAAATAGTGATCAAGCAATAATTCACCTTTAGCAATTTCAATACCCTTCAATTTAATTACATACGCATTTGGCTTTAGCTGAATATTATCTCTAATACGAATGGTAGGTACGATCAGTCCCAACTCGATAGCACACTGGCGACGAATCATAACGACACGATCAAGCAAATCCCCGCCTTGCCCCACATCGACCATAGGAATTAAACTATAACCAATTTCCAGCTCCATTTGATCAACCTGGAGCAATGACACAATATTTTCCGGCTTGCGTACATCCTCTTTTTCCTTCTCTTCCAAATTAGTAATTTCCATTTCTGCAGCGGATTGGGCGTTTTTGCGTAAAGTATATCCAATCCCCGTCACCAGCGCGCTGAGTACAAAAAATGGAATTCCAGGCAGTCCTGGCACTATCCCCAGTAAAAACAATACACCGGCAACAATGAAAAATACCCGTGGATTAGTAAACACCTGGCTGGTGATGTCATGACCCAAATTGGAATCTGAGGCTGCGCGGGTAACAACAATACCGGTAGCAGTTGAAATTAGAAGTGCCGGTATCTGATTGACCAATCCTTCGCCTACTGTTAATAATGTATAACTTTGTAAAGCTTGCACAATATCCATATTACGTTGGACCATACCAATGAAAAAACCGCCTACAATATTTATAATAATAATAATAATTGCCGCAACTGCATCACCTTTGACAAACTTGCTGGCGCCATCCATGGCTCCATAAAAATCAGCTTCCCGCTGAATATTGACACGGCGCTGCCGGGCTTCATTATCAGTGATCAGTCCGGCATTGAGATCAGCATCTATACTCATCTGTTTACCAGGCATAGCATCAAGGGTAAAACGGGCGGCAACTTCCGCTACACGTTCAGCACCGCGGGTAATAACAATAAATTGAATGATAATAAGAATAACGAATATAATAAATCCTACAATCGCGTTGCCGCCGACAACAAAGTTACCGAATGCCATAATAACTTCACCGGCATAACCGTCAAGTAAAATTAATCTCGTGGAAGAAACATTAAGAGCTAGTCGAAATAAAGTGGTAATTAACAACAAAGAAGGAAATACAGAAAATTGCAATGGTTCAATATTATACACCGCTACCATTACCACGACTAGTGCAAGTGTAATGTTAAAGGATAAAAACAGATCCAGCAAAAAGGCTGGAAGTGGAATAATCATCATGACAACGATTGTAATGATAGCAACAGCTATTAAAATATCACTGTATTTTAGTATACTTTTTAACGGTGATGTTTGCGAAATAGCCAAAATTCCTCTTCCCTTCTAAACTAATAATTTTATGACAAACGTTTCTTTAGTTTATACACATACGCC
>JAEYSJ010000044.1 GCA_023434855.1 Bacillota bacterium
GTCTCAGGCGCAGCATTGTACTGGGTTCGTGGCCGATTAGCTTGGCACCCAGAACAATAATAGTGTCTCCCGGCTCAGGTGTGGTCATATAGCCAACAGCAATAATAGGGATTTCTATTGATAAAAAGAATAACAATACGATAAATAAGATATAATGTTGTATTTTTTTGGGAAAGTTCATGACAGGCCTCCATAGATTGTGTTATTATTTTTTATTATAACATGTTGTCGCGAATTTGGTTCGTCTTTTGGGCATGACTATATTAAATGCATTTAAGTAATACTTACATGTAGGAGGACATTATAACATGGAAATTGTTGTTTGTGTCAAACAAGTACCTGACACTACGGAAGTAAAAATTGATCCCCAGACGAATACGCTTATACGTCAGGGAGTGCCAAGCATTGTCAATCCTTTTGATAAAAATGCTTTAGAAGCAGCATTGCAGCTGAAAACCAAACATGGTGGACGTGTTACTGTTATTTCCATGGGACCGCCCCAGGCTAAGGAGGCATTAAAGGAATGCCTGGCAATGGGAGCGGATGAAGCTATATTAATGAGTGATCGCGCTTTTGGCGGCGCTGATACTTTGGCTACCAGCCATACTTTAGCGGCAGGTATCAAAAAGCTTGGTAAAATTGATCTTATCATTTGCGGCAAACAGGCGATTGACGGTGATACTGCCCAGGTTGGTCCGGAGATTGCTGAGCATTTGGGAATCGCCCAAATTACATATGTCGCCAAGTTGGAGGTGGATGGCGATACTGTGCGTGCTGAGCGTGAGCATGAAGACGGTTATGAAGTGATTGAAGGACAGTTGCCGTTATTGGTTACTGTTGTTAAATCAATTAACGAACCTCGACATCCAAATGTTAAAGGTATTATGAAAGCAAACCGCAAAGAGATTCCAGTGTGGACAGCAGGTGACACACAAGTCGAACTGGACTACATAGGGCTGAAAGGTTCGCCCACGCAAGTGCGTCGTATTTTTACTCCAAAGCAACGGGTTCAGGGAGAAATCATTCAGGCGGACAGCGGACGCGAGGCGGCAGCCATGCTGGCTAAGAAACTGTGCGAAGCGAAGATCATTTAAATTAATCGAGGCTGTTTAAAAATGTTCAGATGGACGTTTACAAACAGACTGTGATGGGGGTAGCAGAGATGGCAGTTAAAATACTACAAGACTGTACGGGCTGTAGTGCATGTGTAGGCGCGTGTCCGTTTGGCGCAATTTCAGCAGATGCTGATAAGGCAGTTATTAATGAGGCCTGTACAGCATGCGGGGCTTGCGTCGAGGTTTGTCCGGTGGGGGCTATTATCCGTGAAGCTGAAGAAAAGACTGTTAAAATGGATAAAAGCCTATACAAAGATGTCTGGGTGCTTATTGAACAGGTGAATGGCCAGGCTCGGGGTGTGGGTCATGAACTATTGGGACAGGGCCGAAAATTGGCCGATGTGATGGGGCAGCAGTTAGCCGGAGTTGTTATCGGTGAGAAGGTTGAACACCTGGCAAAGGAAGTAATTGCCAGTGGGGCTGACAAGGTCTACTTGATGGAAGGTGCTGAATACAAGTATTATACTACTGATGCATATACTATCGCTTTAACACAATTAATAAATACATATAAACCGTCTGTTGTTCTCCTGGGAGCGACCAATGACGGCCGCGATCTCGGACCCAGGGTGGCCTGCCGTGTAGGTACAGGGCTGACTGCAGACTGTACTGATCTCGATATTGATCAGGAGACTGGGTTAGTTGCGTGGACACGGCCGGCTTTTGGCGGCAATATAATGGCTACTATTCTCTGTCCGGAGCACCGTCCGCAGATGGGTACGGTGCGGCCTAAGGTTTTTAAGCGTCCAGAGCAGGACTTTACCCGCAACGGTGATATTATTAAGGCTGAGAGTCAAGTAAAGCCAAGTGATATACGTACTAAATTATTGGAAGTTATTAAAGTGGCAACAGCCGCATGCAATTTAGAAGAAGCAGAAATCATTGTTTCCGGTGGGCGCGGACTGGGTAAGCCGGAAAACTTTGTGCTGATAGAAGAATTGGCAAATACATTGGGCGGGGCTGTAGGTGCTTCCCGGGCGGCAGTTGATGCCGGCTGGAAACCTGCACTGCACCAGGTGGGGCAGACAGGTAAAACAGTTGGGCCAAAAGTTTATTTTGCCTGTGGCATTTCTGGTGCCATCCAGCATTTAGCCGGAATGTCCTCTTCCGATATCATTATTGCGATTAATAAAGACCCGGACGCACCAATTTTTAAGGTTGCCGATTATGGTATTATCGGGGATGCGGTCGAAATTATTCCCGCACTGATAGAGGAATTCAAAAAAATAAAACAAGCATAGTCGGAAAAAAATATTTTAAGCAGGAATACTACCTAGTATGGAGAAAAGCAATTTATATATTTAAAATTATGAGTCAATACTACTTTAGGGGGCGGCATCATGTGGACAGCAATATACATCGCGGCTAACCGTAATCAGGCTGAAACGTTGAGAAATTTGCTGTGTAGCGAGGGAATTCTGGCCAACACCAGGCCGGCGGGTGTTGTTTCCACGCTAGGCGATGGAATGTATGAAGTTTTAGTATTAGAGTCTGAAGCTGCTGAAGCTCATGAAATTCTTTGCCAGCATGCAATTAAATAAAAGAGCGTGTTTCTAAACTTTATTTAAAGAGCTGGTTCAAAATGTTCAGATGCAGTGTAGCAATGCAGACGAGTGCTTTGAACCAGGCTCAGGCCTGCCGGGAAATCTAAAAATTGGGAGCGAAGCCAGTATGATAAAAAAGACTAAGATTATTTGCACTGTTGGACCAAGCACTGATAAACCTGGCATTTTAGAAAATATGTTGCAGGCTGGCATGAATGTGGCAAGATTTAATTTTTCTCATGGCACCCATGATGATCATGCCAAACGTATAGAGATGGTGCGGGATGCAGCAACCAAAATGAATAAACCGGTGGCTTTGCTGCTCGATACCAAGGGTCCGGAAATGCGGATTGGCAAGTTTGCTGAAGGCAAGGTTTTGCTTTCTGAAGGTCAACGTTTTGTACTTACTACCAGGGATGTAGTGGGGACAAGTGAAATTGTTTCTGTTAATCACAAATTATTGCCGCAGGAAGTGTCGGTAGGCAATATTATTTTGTTGTCTGACGGTGTTGTCAGTTTGCGGGTTGAAGCAATAGATGGTGAAGACATTATCACCACAGTACTGAATACTGCCGAAGTCAGCAATTTAAAAAGAGTGGCTGCGCCAGGTGTAAATGTCAATCTTCCCTTTTTATCTGAACAGGATGTTGCTGATATAGTATTCGGCATTAAAAATAATATGGATTTTATTGCTGCCTCTTTCGTGCAGCGAGCGGCTGATGTGCTGGCTATAAGAAAAATATTAGAAAATTCTAATGCTAAAATGGATATAATCGCCAAAATTGAAAATGCTGAAGGCGTAAAAAATATAGACGAGATTCTAAGAGTGGTTGAGGGTATTATGGTGGCCCGGGGTGATCTTGGAGTGGAAATACCTACCGAAGAAGTACCGGTGGTACAGAAAATGCTGATTGCCAAGTGCAACAAGGCCGCCAAACCGGTGATTACCGCGACGCAGATGCTGGAATCTATGATGAATAATCCTCGTCCCACGAGAGCCGAGGCCAGCGATATTGCCAACGCCATCTTAGATGGCACTGATGTAATCATGTTAAGCGGTGAAACTGCATCAGGCATGTATCCGGTGGAAGCAGTAGAAACTATGGCGAAAATTGCCATGCGTACTGAAGAGTCATTAAGTTATTCGGAATTGCTTATGGCTAAAGGCTTAGTTCCCCAACGTACTACCACTGATGCCGTCAGTCATGCTACCGTTCAGGTAGCCCATGAGTTAGGGGCTGCCGCCATCATTACTGCTACCGAACACGGCTATACGGCCAGGATGGTGTCTAAATACCGTCCCAGGGCGGCAATTGTAGCAGTAACACCCCATAATAAGACATTGCGACGCATGTTGTTATTATGGGGTGTGCTGCCGGTATTGGGTGTGACTTCAGCTAATACTGACGAAATGGTAAGCAATTCTGTTACCTATGCGTTATCTTCCCAAGCAGTCAAAGATGGCGACTTGGTGGTAATTACAGCTGGTGTACCGGCAGGAATGTCCGGCTCAACAAACATGATACGGGTGCATATAGTGGGCAATATTTTGTTGAGAGGCACAGGTATCGGACAAAGAACGGCAACAGGCAGAGTATGTGTGGCTACATCTATCAAGGATGTAAAAACTAAATTCAAGCCAGGGGATATATTAGTAATGTCCAGTGTTGATGAAGAAACTGCGTCTTTTGCTGCTAAAGCATTAGCTATTGTCGCAGAAGAAGGTGGTCTTACTTCTCACGCCGCTATCGTAGGCATTAGTTACGGTATGCCGGTGATTGTGGGCGTGGATGGAGCCACCGAACGTTTGACCGATGGAGCGGTTGTAACGGTAGATGCTGCCGGTGGTCTCGTTTTCCAAGGAGAGATAAATGTCAAATAGGATATAAAAGAGGCTGTTTAAAAGAAACAGCCTCAAATAGGGAACAGGTTTTGCCTGTTCCTTAGTAGTATATATGATATTTTGGGTGATGGAGGGCAATTATGTTGGCTGTTGCGATAGCCTCTATAATAGGCGTTGCGGGCATTATAATGCTAATATTGTGGCACCGTTGGCGGCAGCTTGACCGGCGAATTAACCGGCTGGCAGCCAGACTTAATAAATTTGCCAGGTCCGGCAGACGGCGGAATTGGCAAAAAGGACGGCATATGCTGCAGGACATTTATGGTGTTATTAACACTGCAATGGCCGAAGGCAACTCTGCAGCTCTGTATCATGCAATTGATTTGCTTAAGCTGGCGCTGGGTGAAGGGATATTACGGGAAGATGAGCCTATACATTTAATGTCTGTTGCTGTAGCTGCGTTGCAAGCCAAGCAACCTAATACTGCCGGAATGATCCTGGATGCTTTTAGGCCGATGTTGCGTTGTCTGCCCAAAGAGCATATACCTGCAGTAACAGAACAGCTTACAATTATCGGTGCTGTTGCTTTAAAAGAGAAACAGTATTTTTTGGTGTCGAAAGCAACAGATAATATTTTGGCTATTTTGGAACGCGCAGATTGTTCCAGCGAAAGGGCGATAGTGCAGGCAGCTTTTCGGGCACTGAAGGTAATGGGGGCAATTGCAGTCAGACGGCGTGATCCGGCATTATTCCGGGAGATAACCGGCAGGGCGGCCAGATGGTTTATTAATAACGCTAACTATGATTTAACAGCGGAAATTGTCCCTGTTTTAAATGTTTGGCTCCACCGCATTGTCAAGAGCAGCGATCTTGTTATATTTGATATATTTTATGAACTAATTAAACAGCTAAGTGAGGCGGATGTTTGGTCAGATGAAGCTATTAATTTATTATTTCCTGAATGGATTAATCTTGCCGGTATCGCTTGTCTTGATCCAAATAGTTCGTTAGCTGTAAGGATAATTGAAACGATGCCCAGTTTAATAGCCAGTAGTCAGAGTTTAGAATACTGGACACTGGTAGTTAACGGTGCAGGTCAGACGGCGAAACTTGCTGTTTCTCATCATGGCCTTAAAAATGCTTTTCCGGTAGTATTTCCTTTATTGGAAATGGGACGCAGGTACCTTGTGGCTGAATTAAAATTCGGTGAATATGCTGATGGATTTCGCCAGCGAGTTTTATATAAAATCTTGAAGGAATGCCTGATGCTTATTACTTTTATTGCCAGGCAGGATATGACCATCACGCCCGGTGATGTTATCGCTGAGGTATATCAATTATGGCTGACTCATCCGCTAATGACTGCAAATCCAAAGTCGGCCAAGAAATTCTGTCAGTTGTTATTACTATTTTGGGGACGGATACGACGCCGGCAGGCAAAAAGATATACCCCGGCCAATAAAGAACTTTTCGATCCGGAGCTTATTTCTGAAAAAGAAAAAAAGCTATTAGAGTTTTTGGATGGCTAGAAGTTCTAGGAGTTTGTTGCAAAAGTCATTTTGGATGATTTAAGGGTTTTGCAACAAACTCCTAGCTATTAACAGGCTTTTTGGCCATACTGCTGCCTGTCAGCAGAAAGCTGATTATTGGCAGGGGTTTGCTAAGTTTCTTTACCAGCACTCCAGCATATAAGCTTATGATTACAGTCAGCAAATAGAAGCTCAGGGTGACAGGCACTGTCATAACTAACCTGAAACCAGCAAAGTAATTAATTAAATAGTACATGGCAAATGGATGAAATAAATAGATAATGTAGGAATGTTTTCCCAGTTCGGCCAGGGATGTTGACAAATAAGATGGCATATCAGCTGAATTGAAAAGCTTAAACCAATATAATGTTGCGGCTATTGTATATAAGACGCCGATAGGACTAAGTTGATGGTCGATATTAACAGCCGTTTCCGGACTATAACCTTTAACATACAACAAATAGTAATAAAAGCTGAGCATTCCGGTAAGTGTGAAGAAAAAAAAGGCGGTAATGTAGTGGCCATAACGACTGAATAATTTTGTCAGGTCGTGATAACGTAACGCACAAATTGCACCAAGCAGAAAGATGAATATATAATGCAGTACCCAATAACTTAAGCGATATTGTACTGCGATATTCAGGTATGTATTAGCAAAACTGGGGGTTAACAGATAACTTGAATAGTAATTGAAAGCAATTTGCAGTAACAACAATGCTCCCAGATTTTTTAATGGATTGGCTGTAATATGACGTAACATTATCCGCCAAAGTGGCATCAAGGAATAAAACCATAATAAAATCACCAGAAAATACAACTGATATGATGCCAGCCCAAAAAGGAAATATTCCAATAATACGGTTGGAGACCACAAATAAGTATCACCGCTTGTTATGGTGTAGTGAAGCATATATAATACCGACCATACCAGATATGGTATGAGCACAGTGCGGCAGCGGCGCGTCATAAAAGCGGTATAGTCCAATTTTTTATTAAGGTTTTGATTAAGAAAAAGCCCGAAAGCGGATATGAAGAAAAAGATTGGCACACTAAAACGGGTGAATATTTCTAATATGGCAAACAGGTGGATGTCTACCTGCGGATTGCTGAGTGAGTATGCTCCTGTGTGGATACCGATTACACCGAGCATCGATATGCCGCGCATATATTCAATAGCAGGAATGTGCTGTTTAGACATTGTGAGATCTCCTCTTAAAGTTTAGTTTGGATACTATATAATAATACCATTAGAAGGGTTGGATAGCCATGGAAGAAATTAAAGTTGGCTCAGTAGCCCCGGACTTTACCTTACCTGCTACGGGCGGGGATATGGTTAGTCTTAGCCAATATCGCGGGCAGCAGGTAATATTATATTTTTACTCAAAAGATAATACTGCCGGTTGAACTAATGAGGCTCGCGAGTTTCGCGAGATATATGGCGAATTAGCTGCTTTAGGGATGGTTGTGCTGGGTGTAAGCAGGGATAGTGTCGCGTCTCATAATAAATTCAGTGCTAAACTGGAACTGCCATTTTTGCTGTTAAGTGATGCAGATGGTGTTGTTAGTCAAATGTATGGTGTGCTGAAAGAAAAAAATATGTATGGAAAAAAAGTAACAGGAATTGAACGTTCTACTTTTGTTATTGATCAGCAGGGAATTATTACCCATATTTTTCGTAAAGTCAAAGCTGCCGGTCATGCCGCAGCGATATTGGCTATTTTACAAGGAAAAAGTTAATGATGTGAATATCTTTCTAGGTATTGTTAAATAGTGAGAAAGATGTTACAATATAACCAGATGAAATGTTTAAATTTTCTGTAAGCAAAGGGGCTTATGAACGTAACCGTTCGTAAGTCTTTTATTATTTTTGTTTCTATCAATTTGAATAATTCAACCAATTTCATACACTTATGATGATAGGAAAATTATAATATAAGCGATGAGGCTTATGAACTTTTATGTTCGTAAGCCTCTTTCTTATTTGGGCTAGTATAATAAATTAACTGGTGGTGACAGTATTGATGCAGAATACGATGGGTGATGTTAAAGCATATTCCATAGCCGGAACACAGCAGGAAGTCAGGTTTATCGCAAGTGTACTAAATTTGCCGGATCATTCTTGTATTTTGGATTCATATTGCGGCTATGGCGGGCATGCTATTGGCCTGGCAAAACTAGGATTCAATGTTACAGGCGTTGATGCCACGCAAGATTTCCTGGATATAGCCATCCAAAAGGCGAAGGATGAAAATGCCAATATTAGGTTCCAACGATGCGATATACGGAAGATTGAATATATAGAACAGTTTGACGCTGTAATTAATATGTTCTCAGCTTTTGGTTATTTTACCGATGAAGAAAATGCTGTGGTATTGCGTTTGTTAAATCGTTCTCTGACATATAAGGGGTTATTGTTAATTGACTTATTAAACCGGGAGTGGATGGTGCATAACAACTTAAACCGTTATTGGCGTCATCCCGGCGGAGAATATGTATTGTCCTATAAGATTGAACTGCGGCACGGACTAGCTATTATGAAACGACAGCTTATTAATCAAGTTACAGGTACGAAAACGCAATATGAATTTATGCTAAGAGCGTATTCTTTAGCGGAAATAACTTCTATTTTGCTCCAGAACGGTTTTCAAGTAAAGGCCGCCTACGGAGGATTTGAGGAACAAGCATATGGTCCGGAATCTCCACGAATGATTATTTTGGCCCAAAAGGAAAACGATTGTTAGCATTTATAATATGCGGTCAATTTCGCAGTAAACGGTTGAAAAAGATATCAATTTGCCGTCAAAGAGTTAATATTGCGAATATTTGCCAGGGTATTGCTAAGCCGTAAAAAGTATGGTACACTCAATTCATACAAAATAATAAGATCATTTTTAAGCAAAGAGGCTTATAAACGTTATACGTTTGTAAGCCTTTTAATGTTTAGTCATATTTTGAATAATCCAACTTCATCTAAATTACATTTTGAAGATTAAATAATTTTCAGAATGAAATAAGCAATGGGGCTTATGGACATTAAAGTTCGTGAGCCCTGTTTCTGTTTAAGTGGATATTCAGAATAGACAAAATTTAGGGGGTGGTTAAAAAATTCAACAACAAAGAACCTATTGCGAAACAACCTCAAATAAAAAGCTCTACGAGTATTGCAGTACCCATAGAGCACAGGCAAATTTTTGCATTACCCCAGTGGCGCCAGGGTCTATTAAAGTTGCCCAAATTTAATTATAGCGATGTATTTTACTTTTTTCAAGGCATAAAAACAAAAGTCTTTTAAAACTAGCAAATATAGGCAAGTGAAGCAGAGGAGGAAAATACTCATGAAGATGATTCGAGCTATTGTCAGGCCGGAAAGATCTGAAGCCGTTGCTGAGCAACTGGCTGAAGCCGGAATTGTATCAATGACCAAAATGCATGTGTTTGGCCGAGGTAAAAATAAGGGTTTGCAAGTCGGAGATATCCGCTATGACGAACTTCCCAAGGTCATGCTGCTCATGGTTGTTCAAGATGAAATTGTTGAGAAAGCGATAGATATTGTTATCGAAACAGGCAAGACCGGTCATGTCGGTGACGGGAAAATCTTTATTTCACCTGTAGAGGCTGCTTATACGGTACGAACCGGTGAAGCTAAATTATAAAGGAGTGATGGCAGATGAAAGAAATTATTGCCTTTGTTAGACGCCATCAGGTTCCAGTTTCCAAACAGGCGCTGGAAGAGGCGGGATTTAACGCACTTACCCTTCATAGTGTTGAAGGCCGCGGCAAGCAAAAGGGTGTGGGCGGCTGGGCCGCCGAAGTTGACCCTCAGCTTAACCCGCTCTTAAAATATGAAACGCCGGTGCCGGAAGCCGCCATGAAGTGGATTCCCAAACGGATGTTGAGCTTGATCGTTAAAGACAATGAAGTTGAAAAGGCCGTAGATGCTTTAATCAGAGCCAATCAAACAGGACATATCGGTGACGGCAAAATCTTTGTTTGTCCACTGGATGAGGTTATAAGAGTGAGAACCGGTGAAAATGGTCCCCGGGCTGTATCTTAGAAGAGACTGTTAAGAAAAACGCATAGACACATTTTTAAACAGTCTCAAAAAATAATTGTTAGTGGAGGTATATATTATGAACTTTTTAGACAGAATCAATGAATTCGCACTTGCTATTAACCTGGCTAACAAAATATCCGGCTGCAATCTCCGTAAATGCGAGATAAGAGAGCGTATTTTAAAAGGTGAGACTGGGTTAATAAATGTGTTTTGCGATATTTGCAAGGATAAGCTTGCCGAGCCAATCGGCAATTAGCAGAGTAGAGCCTTTCAGGCAGGGTGATAAGGTATAAATTTCATCCCTGTAAGTATGTGAGAAAAGAGAGGAGAAATAATTATGCGTCAGATAGCAATATATGGAAAAGGCGGAATCGGTAAATCCACCACTACTCAAAATACAGTGTCGGCTTTGGCCGAAATGGGTAAAAAGGTTTTGATTATCGGGTGTGATCCTAAAGCCGACTCCACGAGACTAATTCTCCATTCCAAAGCTCAGGCCACCGTTATGGATTTGGCAAGAGAACGGGGCACAGTAGAAGACTTGGAACTGAATGATGTTTTGAAAGAGGGATATGGCGGCATTCGCTGTGCCGAATCCGGTGGTCCTGAGCCAGGTGTAGGCTGCGCCGGACGTGGTGTTATCACCGCAATCAACTTTTTAGAAGAGCAAGGCGCTTATACCCCCGATTTGGATTACGTTTTTTATGACGTATTGGGTGACGTCGTTTGCGGCGGTTTCGCAATGCCGATCAGGGAGAATAAAGCCCAGGAAATATACATCGTTTGTTCCGGAGAAATGATGGCAATGTATGCGGCTAACAACATCTCCAAAGGGATCTTGAAATATGCTACCTCTGGCAAAGTTCGTTTGGGCGGACTGATTTGCAACAGCCGGAATACTGACAAAGAGTATGAGTTAATCGAAGCGCTTGCCAAAAAATTGGGCACCCAGATGATCCACTTCCTGCCCCGCGATAACGAAGTTCAACGGGCGGAACTTCGCCGGATGACTGTTATCGAGTACAACGCCGCCCATAAACAGGCAGACGAATACCGAGCTCTGGCCAAAAAAATGGACGAAAACAAAAACCTTGTTATTCCAACCCCGCTGACTATGGATGAACTTGAAGAACTTCTCATGGAGTTTGGTATCCTTGAAGACGAAGCGACTGCAGCAGCCAGATTGGGGTAAGCAGTGGCCCAAGAAGGAGCCAGAACGAGTGGTAAGATTTGAGGTGAATCGCTTAGTTACAACGGAGCGATAGCATCTTTATTACAAAATAATTGTTTATTCGGAGGTGACCGCGGTGGAAGAAAAAGCTAAAGCTGTTGGTGAAAAACCCAGCGTCGAAATGGTCGAAGAAGTATTATCTGTTTATCCGGAAAAGGCCAGAAAGTTGAGAGCCAAGCACATTGCTGTCAAAGATGAGAACTCAACCTGTGCCATTAAGTCCAACATTAAATGCGTTCCTGGATTGATGACTGCCCGCGGTTGCGCCTATGCCGGCGCTAAAGGCGTTGTTTGGGGACCGATCAAAGATATGATTCATATTTCCCACGGTCCGATCGGTTGCGGCTATTACTCTTGGGGAGCCAGGCGCAATCTGACCAAAGGTGTGGTAGGTGTTGAGAGTTTTTCACCGATGATGTTCACTTCGGACTTTTCTGAAGGCGACATCGTTTACGGCGGCGATAAGAAGCTGGTAAAGGTTCTCAAAGAAGCCAAAGAATTATTCCCCAGCGTTAAAGGTTTTTCTATCTGTTCCGAGTGCCCGGTCGGGTTGATCGGGGATGACATTGAGAGTGTAGCCAAGAAAATGAATAAAGAACTGGAGCTTCCCATAGTTCCGGTTCGCTGTGAAGGCTTCCGTGGCATTAGCCAGTCGTTAGGCCACCATATCGCCAACGACGCCGTTCGCGATTACCTGCTGGGGAAACATGAACGTCCGGAAGAGGTAGGACCTTATGATATATCTCTTATCGGTGACTACAATATCGGCGGTGACGTCTGGGCTTCGAAAAAGATCCTCGAAGAGATGGGACTCAGGGTCCGCAATGTCTGGACAGGTGATGGTACTGTCGAAGGGATGATGGCCGCCCATCAGGTTAAGTTGAACCTCATCCACTGTTACCGCAGTATGAACTATATTTGCCGGCATATGGAAGAGACCTATGGCATTCCCTGGATGGAATTCAACTTCTTCGGGCCCAGCAAGATTAAGGAATCCATCCGCAAGATCGCCGCTTTCTTCGATGAAAGCATTCAGGAGAAAGGTGAAGCGGTCATTGCCAAGCATGAAGCCGAGATGCAGAAAGTCATCGACAAATACCGTCCTCGCCTGGAAGGCAAAAAGGTTATGATCTTTGTCGGCGGTTTGCGTCCCCGCCACACTATTGGCGCCTATGAGGATCTTGGCATGGAAGTTATCGGCACCGGTTACGAATTTGCCCATAAAGATGACTATGACCGGACCTTCCCTGCAATGAAAGACAGCACCATTATTTATGATGATGCAACTGAACATGAGTTCGGGGAATTCGTTGAACGGATGAAACCTGACTTGGTCGGTTCAGGCATCAAGGAAAAATACGTATTCCAAAAGCAGGGCATTCCCTTCCGTCAATTACATTCCTGGGATTACTCGGGACCGTACCATGGTTATGACGGTTTCCCCATCTTCGCCCGGGATATGGATATGGCCATTAACAGCCCCACCTGGAATCTGGCAAAAACGCCCTGGAATAAAGATAAGGAGGTGTGCAAATGAGCGAGGAAAACAAATGCGCTAGCGCCCAATCTGTGTTAGATTGGATGGCTACAGAAGAATATAAGGAAAAGAACTTTGCCCGGGAGGCCCTGGTCATCAACCCGGCCAGGTGCTGCCAGCCCTATGGAGCAATGCTCTGCTCCCTCGGAATTGAAGGATGCCTCCCGTTTGTCCACGGATCTCAAGGTTGTGCCGCTTATTTCCGTGCCTGCTTATCCCGGCATGCGCGGGAGCCGGTTCCTTTAGCATCCGACTCGATGACGGAGGACGCCGCAGTTTTCGGCGGTCAGAACAATCTGATCGAGGGCCTGAAAAACGCCTATGCTACCTATAAACCGTCGATAATCGGCCTGTTTTCCAGCTGTATGGCGGAAGTTATCGGCGACGATATCAGCTCTTATATTCAAAACGCGCGTAATCAAGGCGCCATACCGGAAGACTTCCCGATTGCCTTTGGCCACACGCCGAGTTTCGTTGGTTCTCATATTACCGGTTTTGATAATATGCTGAAAGGGCTTTTGCAGTGTCTGGCTGATACTCGTCATGGCAAATGGACCAACGGCCGTATGTATGTAGTTCCTGGTTTCGACCTTTACCCGGCCAATCTGCGGGAATATCGTCGGATGATCACTGCTATGGGCATTTATATGACCATGCTGCCTGATTTCTCGGAGGCTTTGGATTCGCCTCATACCGGCGAGTACAAAATGTACCAGAAGGGCACGTCACTGGCCGAACTGGCCGATGCCCTTAACGCCTCCGGTTTCATCTTCATGCAAAAATACTCCACCAATGCTACACAGAAGTTCGTTAAAAATGTGCAGAAGATTACCAGCGAAGCAGTAACAATGCCCATCGGCATCAAAAACACCGACGCCTTCCTGATGACTTTACAGGAGATGACCGGCAAAGCAATTCCGGCCGAACTGGAAATCGAGAGAGGTCGGGCGGTAGATGCGGCTACCGACGCCCATCAATACATCCACGGTAAGCGCTTCGCCATGTACGGCGACCCGGATTTACTGCTTGGTCTGGTAGGATTCCTATTGGAAATGGGCGGCGTACCGGTGCATGTCGTATGCCCCAACGGCAACGAAACCTTCCGCAAAGATATGGAAGCCTTGCTGGCCACCAGTCCCTACGGCTCAGAAGCTAAGGTATACAGTGGTAAGG
>JAEYSJ010000062.1 GCA_023434855.1 Bacillota bacterium
CCCTTCAGCCTCTCCAAATCGGCGATGCCAACTAAATCAGCACCTAAATCTAAAGCATATTCTTTAATTTCTTTCGTAATAGCTTGTTGTTCCACTTGCTTTTATCCCCCTTTTACTTTTTAGCAGCAGTTTCTAGCCTAAAAAGATACAAGGGGACGGTTCTCTTGTATCCTTAAGATTGCATCCGTAAATATGGTTTTCTATGTATCAGATATCTCACCCTTGCTTTTCGTTTGAAATAATAGCATTCACCCATCATACTACCATTTTATACCTACTTTTTAAAGGATACAACAAAACTGTAGAACCATTCCTCTGGGTCTTTGTGAATGATACAACAGAACCGTCCCTCTGTATCATATTTTGTTCCCCAAATAACAAAAAAGCCTTCCAGCAAAATCGCTGGAAGGCTTATGTTTCGTATGGTGCGCCCGGCAGGAATCGAACCTGCGCACCCGGTTCCGGAGAACACCAAAGAGCATTTTATACGGTTTTTAGGCTCTATGTGGCCTATCAAAATCGATAAATTCCTGGACTTTATTCTTTATATTCCATTGAAAATTACTGTTTCTATTGCGTATTGCCTTCCTAATTGCCTGCCTGAAAAATAGTTTTTCAAAAAACATAAGTAAATAAATTTCAATTCTTCAATATATAATCAAACTTCTTCATCTTCCTCTAAAGAATTATGATTAGACTTATTAGGCTCAATACATAGCGAAGAGTCCGAAATAGCCTTATTGGCGTCCAACCTCGCCTTTTCGAGAATTTCAGATTTGTCTAGTGCAGCATGCATCAGTAATTTATATTGAGATTCCAATAGCGCCATCTTGCGCGCAGAACTAGAATTAGCTTGAGCTTCTAAGTTCATAATCTCGAGCATTTTAGATTTGTCTAGTGCAGCTTTCATCAATAATTTATATTGAGCTGCCAATGACGCCATCTCACGTACAGAATTAGCGTTAGCTTTATTTTTAGCTTCTAGTTCAGAATTTATGATTGGTATTCTCATACTAATTAGGTTGTCTTGATAATCTCTTGTCTGGATTTCAATCTGCTTTACCTCATCTAAGGCTTCTTGACCAACATCAACAGCTAAAAATGTATTTGCATACTCTAGATAAGAATGTGTTGAATATATATAAAAAGGAATATTTTTATTCTGCTTTAGTTCAGCAATTAATTCTGGTCTTGGTCCAATTTTCTTTCCCATTTCTTCTAAAAACCAATCTGATTTTGAATCACTAGTTACAAAAATCAAAGGAGAGTCTATACTCTTTGCTTTCTCAATGATCTCAAGCCATACCACTAGATCTCCGTACTTCTCATCACCTTTTTTATTTTTTGTATCTTCATATCCAGGTGGAATTTTAGAATTAAACCTTTTTTCACCTTCTTGATAGATTTCAGTTAATTTTTGTTCACTAAAGCACTCCCCTATTTTCCCTGAAAGAATATTAGCGAGTCTGTCCTTTAAAGGATTCTCAGTAAGTAAATCTTCCATGCTTTTCTTTTTAGTCTTAAGTTCGGAGTTAAGAGAATCAAAAACGCTTTGAATATCTTGGTATAATTTTAAACTTAAAAAAGGATGCCCTCTCTTTTTAGAAAATAGACTAAATAAATCGGATACTCCCTTTATTGCCTCAGTATAAGTTTTTGCTTCCGAAGCAATTACAGTATTAATATTTCGATGATATTCTAAAGCTGCTTGGTATGGAATCCAAATTCTATTTTCTAGTTTTTCAAAGGTTTTAAGTAAACTATCAGCTGTTTCATCAGAATATCTATAAATATCTAAAAGCACATTCGCATCAAATACAAATAAACCATTTTGCCATATGTTTTTGAATTCTGAGCTATTAGGACGATAATATCCTGGAAATAAGTCTTTCATGGTTCCTCCATTGTTATCACAAAATAATGCCTAAAAATCTTCAAAAATTGTCCTAATTATGCTTAATCATGCCTGTATAAATTGCTGTCACGGTCTCCATACCCACATCTGGGTATGTTTTTTCAAATATTGTGAGGTATGCATTGTCCACCTTCTCCCACAAAAGGATTCTACATCGCTACGATGTTCACCCCTCACTCTTCCGCTTTAACCTCAGAATTAATGCCATTCCATTCAAAGGAACTATATTTAAACTTCTCACCATCATAATCCAATACTAATCCTTTATAGCCAATTATTCTAAAGATCAATCTATATAGCATAGAAATCATATAGTTCTTATAATGCCAAAATTCCTCTTCCTTTTCGAAATCAATTAGTTTTCCATGAGCAAGAGATGGCCTTGTTGAATTCCAAATTTCTTTATGCTTCGGACTTATTACTCCTTGCTCTATCAAAATATTCAATTGCTTTCGTATCGCTGGCTTATGAAGTGTAGATAATAGTCCCATTGCTCTATTATGAATATCCATGTCTTCTTTCCAGGCTCGAGCATATGAAATAAACTCTTCAATTTTTTTCGTTTGTTCAGTATTTTCGACAGTAGAAAATATTTGATTTATACAAAACTCTATGTATACTGACAATGATATAAGAGTCCCTTGAAGCGTCCCATTGCTTGCCAAACATAATTCGCAAAAGCCTTGCGTCAACTTCAGCATTTCATAATTTCCTTCATTTTTACACGTAGATAGATAAGAACAAAATAAATTCCAATAATGGTCCATATATTCTGGTCCATCGCAAAAAGGCGGCCGCAATCCACTTCTAGTATTTTGTGAAACAGCCCTAATAAAAACAAGCGCATCGTCATTAAAATGTCTAATAATCATTCGAGGTTTTAATACTCTTGCAGTCATCAAGATCAACGTCTCTGCAATCCAATTCTCGACATAAGGAGGCTCAAACTTTTCGCTATGCTGCGCTCGAACACTATTATAGAAATTATCAGGACATTTTTGAAATGAAATTTTACTTCCTTCGAACATAACATTGTGGTGATCACTCGTCCATTTTGTTAATATAAGTTCTTCCTCATGAAAGTGTTTTTCAACTACTGTTCCAGAATAAGGTAAATTAATATTGTCAGAGAAAAATAACTCCGTACAATTCTTAATTTCATCACCCTTATGTTTTACTATTCTCGCACTAATTTGTTCAAGTTCCCCTTTAACCAAAAAAAATGAAGAAGATTGTAGAGGGTCAACTAAGGGGATTGACCAACTTCCATTCCATTTAGTCCCGTCATAAGCAGTTGCGAACAATCTAATATGTGTATCTTTAGGATCGTTGCCTTGCTGAATTGCTCTTAAATATGTAAAAATATCTTTATTATATTTTACCTGATTATAAATTTTATAAAACAATTTACCTGTCTTTTCACCGCGAATAACTCCAGGACCTTTGAATATTGGAGGTTGATAATCCTCAAAACCATGTACTTCAATATCTACACAATCTATTTCAAATGACTTTCCAACATATTTTTCTGGAAAACTATTTAAAAACATAATGAGTTTCCCCTTTCAAAACCATATATAGTGTTAACTCAGCGAAGTGCATTGACCCAAAAACTATTATTATTGAAATACATTTCAGTTAACGTCGCAACGGAATTTGCGAAACAAAAACTCTTGTCTCAGCATCCCGAACACCGGCACTATTTAATAGCTCAACAAAACTTTTATATACAACCCAAGGAAACTCAACAGGACCAATAATTATCCGATCAATAATATTGTGAATAGAAGCATAATAGTCAGATTCAGGCTTGTCTTCTAAGGGAATTTTATATATTTTCTGCGGTATACCATTAACTACACACACATCATGATTAATAATTGATGAGTCCTCCATTAACGGACTATACACTAGTCTCCATTCCTGCTCCTCTTTAAATCCAGGGTGTTTTATGCCTAAAATTGCGAATTTAAATACATTAAATACATAAGACTTTATGTCGTCGCGAGACATTGATTTAATCAACTCAATATTTGCCATAATATTCTCTGTTATCGTATTAAGCTGATTTATAACACCGATTGAATCAATATAAGCAACAGGACTAGAATACGCCTTTAGGGCAGCCGATGTATATAAGATAGCCTCGCTTTTTACTACCAAAGCCACTCCTGACATTCTTCCATATGCGCGCCACATTGAAAGCCTCCCTAATAGATCTTCTTCATTGTAGTGTTCTGATACACAAGTTAAGTAAGTTTCAGATTGCATATGTGGTATCCAACCATTAAACATCTCTTCAATATCTTTACATATATTAGGAAAAAGATCATTTAAAACATACTTAAACCTACTTCCATCTTGTGATCTATAAGCGGTACGCAAGCAATCAAGCCCGTAATTTACTTCTGACAAGTCGTTCATACACGTAGTGTTTCTCATCCATATTTCTTTGTGTTTAAGTATATTAACCGCTGTTTCAGCACTTGTATAATAGACAAAGCGTTGATTATTCGCTAAGGCGGTTTGTCGTTTATAATGAGCAAATGGGTAAAATATTTCAAAAAATTTTGGGGATAAATCAAATTTCTCTTCCATATATAAACCCCTCTCTAACCTTCCAGATACTTCCTTGTCCAATTCCATTTAATTCATAATAATTCCTTTTTAACATAAATAAAAAGAGCAGGTGACGAACCACCTGCTCTTAGAATCTTCCCCTGTTTCTTCACCCCACCAAAAAAGCTGCCACAGCCTGCACAGCCACATCCTGAGTGTCCGGCAGTAAATGCGAATATGTATCCAAAGTCATTTCAATGCTTGCATGGCCTAGCCGCTCTTGTACAATCTTAGGGTTAATAC
>JAEYSJ010000073.1 GCA_023434855.1 Bacillota bacterium
ATTGAAAAGGTATTCAAAGATAGGACTTTAGTCCTATTTAAAAACAAAAAAATTTTGGTCTAATTCTAACATTCAAAATAAAGAAGGGACTTCCCCAAAAAGGAGGTTCCTTCTTGAATGTTAGGAGGAACCAAAATGTCCAGACCCAGACTTGTATTCGTCGATAGAAAAGTAGTTGTATCAGGTGGTATGATTGAGGAATGGGTATACGAAATGCCATCAGTACGTGGCTTGTGCCCTAAAGCCAGACGTGGTCATTCATCTGAAAGTCAGAAAAAAAAGTGGGGAACCAAAAACAAAAAGGAATCATTCCATCATTTTCTTCGGTTAGTATGTACCAATTTTGTTAAAACGAAAAGTCGTTTCATAACCTTAACATTCAAGGAAAATTTAACCGATGTCGCTCAAGCCAATAAGAAATTTGAAAACTTCATAAAGCGCCTACGCCGAAAGTACGGTAATGGCTTTAAATATCTATCGTCAATCGAATTCCAAGAACGTGGCGCGGTGCATTACCATATCATTAGCGATATTTGTTATGTAAAAAAGGAGGAACTAGAGAAAATCTGGGGACACGGTATTGCTGACGTCAGCTTCATAAAAAGTGTAAAACATTCTGCCGTTTACGCAGGCAAATACATGCGGAAGGGCATTGCCGACGACCGCCTCAAAGGGAAAAAAGGCTACTGGACTTCGAAAAACCTTGTAAAGTCCGTTGAATTCCTCAACCAAAAAGCGGATGACTTTTTAAAAAGTCATCCGCGAAAAGAGCTATATACTGAAAAGAGTTATGAATCCGAATATAATGGGCGAGTTCTCTATCGAAAATTCTTCATCAATTCGTGATAAGTTGCCCGCAGGTACGAGAACGAAATTTCCTTACGATAATAGACTTGCAGGTATTTGGCAATCTGTCGCCAGCCTAAACCTTCTTTTTGTAACTTTTCAATAGTCGTCAGATGGCGTTCAATAAATTTGCGTAAAGGTGCTTTGCGTCTATCCAAATCATTGTGAACTTTTCTTATCCTCATTTCCTCAATCCGTTCCAGTTCGGCAGGCAGTGGCTTTTTCTTCTGCCTGCTCTTGTATTCGGAAATAGCCAATAGCCATATTGAATAGTAAAAGACGGTCGGCAGAATTTTTAATTCCTCTCCCTTGGGTCGATAATTCTTTACCAGTGCCGATTTGTTTTCCTCAATCATCAGCTTTTCGTCCAACGTTAGTTGGGCGAAATAATAAGGTAAGCCAGTTTGTTCGTCGGTAGAAAGTCGCGTTAGCGACTGAATAATAAGTGTAGTATTCATAAAATTAATCCTCCTAACTGTGCATTTCTATGAATTGTAGCAAAAAGTTGACAGCACACCAAATCATAATGATAAGCACGGAAGAGGATTTATTTGGGTCAGCAACAGCAAGGAGTTTGCCACAAGACAAAGCCTCTTTAGGTAGCAGACCTAAAGAGGCGTAGGGGAACGGGGAGGCAAACAATTTTTGTGTAAACAGTGTGTTTAAATTGGAAATTGGCGCAGCCGATTGGTATAGTTTAATAGAATACATTTGTCAAAAAAAATGAAGCTGGTTGTTTAAATAAATGAAGCTGGAGAAGTATAGTAATCCAAGTATTTAACAGTTGGGGAGCCGACACGAAAAAGGCAAGATGCCGAAGGCTTCAACACAACTTAATACAGGAGGGTAGCAACCTCGCAAAAAAAAGATGCTTTGGGTTAAGAAAGAGGGGGTGGGGGCAATGAGGGGAAATACCAGATGGCAGGTTAATCAATCATTAGATGCACTTGATACCTTTGGAACATCGAAACACGAAATTAAACTTTCTCTACGGGAAAGTGGTATCAAGGACTGGCACGAAATTGGGCAGTCAACAGGCATTTTTCATTCTCGCACAAAAGACAGTTATCGGGATGCAATCCTGCAATTTTGTAACTGGGTAAAAGGCGAATATGGCATAAAAGATATAACCAAGCTGGACGCAAGTCACGCCGAAGCGTGGCTTGAAAAAAAAGTGTTCGCAGACGGCATCGCCCTGCGAACCTTCAACGTCTACGCCAGTTCCTTGGAAAAGTTCAGTGTTGGATTAGAACAATTAACAGGCAAAGAATATAACTGGTCGACAAATATTAATAAAATGCGGGAAATCGCTCACAACGTTTGCGGTAATGAACATATAGACAGGGCTTTTAAAAATCCAATGGCGGTCATTCAGGCAATCACGCCACAATTCCGCATTTATGCGGAAATACAATATCAGTGTGGTTGCCGAATTAATGAGCTTCATACCCTGCGAATAGATGAAAACGGACAATGCTGGGTCACGGGAAAAGGCAATTACACAAGGGAGGTCTTTCCTTCCGAGAATCTAAAAAGCCAAGTGACAACCCATATTGCTGAAAGCGGTATGGGTTTATGCACAAAATCAGAGCAAGACGAATACCGTAATGTGATTAAAACCGCTTGCCTTCAAGCAGGCGAACACTACAGCGGTTCGCATTCCTTCCGTCATAATTTTTCGCAGGAGAAATTTAGTTCCTGCCTTGCCGAAGGCAAAGGCTATCATAGAAGTTTGCAGGAAACAAGCGAAGCACTCGGGCATCACAGGGAAGATGTGGTAAAAATATATTATCTTAAGTGATAGTATTTTTACTGTTATCTCACCAAAATTTAAACCGTGATAAAAATGAGCATTTTTTTGTTTCTTTCCCGTCACGAATTGCCCGTATCAAAAGCTTGTCATGACGGTTTAATATTTTCTCAAACCGATTTTCATTTTCATCAGGACAATGCTTGCAAGCAGGAAAAGCTAACATTTCACTAGAATGATAGCTTTTCTCATTACTTTGACGTTCTTCTTCATGTTTATCACAGGCGAACAAGTATCTCTTAAACAGCCAGCCCATTGTCGCTCCGTAGGAAGTCGCGCCAATAAGGTGGACGTAATAGTCGCTGAATGGGCGAATATCAATGTATCGACCTTCAATGGTAGAGGTAAATATTGTTTCGGAGAGAATCCAGAAAAATAGGCTGGCACAGATTGCTTTTAAAAACAAGTAATCGCGGCCCAAGAGGATAAGGGAGTAATAAAAGACTACCCCGAAAAAGCCGCCGATTATGAAGTTGTTTATTAGCCCGATAAATTCATGGGGTCTGTTCATGGTAACGATAAGGCTAATAAGCTGGTATACACTGTATTTACCGATGCCATATGAAACCAGACCTCGCGTTATTACTTCACCCGCTATTGTTGATATTGCTCCGAGGACACCTGCTATCAATGGTTTATCATATTTCAAAATATCTTCATCCTTTTCTCATTACTTTGCCGCATGCTCCTCAAACCAAACTAAGCTCAAAGACATAACCGCACCCCATGTTGCTGATATAAAAAGATAGGAAGCAACGCTAATCCATGAGAGATTAAAAAATAATGGGACTTTAAGTAGAGAGCCAATTCCAAACACTATAGACCAGATGAACGCTCCAAATGTTGCTCCTTTAAATACAAAATAATCTCTTCCAATCAGTGGAAATATATATGCGAATGAAATACCTATCAATGCAGCGTGACCAAGGTGAATCACTTCAGAAATAAATTGTTCTCCAATAGTATTAGGGACATATCCTAAATAAATCATAGCTGAAATGTCAAAAAATCTTGAAGAAGCAAAACCAAGTGAAAACAATATTTGATTAATAATTGTCATCGCAATTCCGCCAATAACGCCCGCCATGTAACCTCTTACAAATGTATCTCTCAAGCATATCACCTATTTCTATCTTTTTTATATTATTTGCATCTGGTACAGATTTCAATCGTTAACGATTATTGCTATGCAAATATTTACCACAAGAATCGTGATTAGCACCAGGCCAAAACCCAACGGCAACGCAGTTCGTTGCTTCCTTAAAAAAAACCTTGACAGTCGTCTAACATCTATTATGTAAAAGCGTTAAGAAAATGGCGTAAAAATTGCCGATTTGAGCTTTGGCTAATGTATTTCATTTCATGAATGCAATTTTTATGACGTTTTCTGGGAGCGACTGGGATTAAGAAGGCCCCCCCTTCTTTACAGTTTACATAATAGATATTATCGGACGTAAAAAATATACTTACTATCTATTTGTTCAGCCACACAAATATACTCCCATTAACGACACAAAAATACTCTTATTCATCAATATCAATTTGCGACATAGTAATACTTTCATTAATGAGCGACACCAAGACACTCTTGTTGAGCAGCACAAAGATATTAAGCCATGGGAATGTTTTATCCCTTGGCTTACTTGTCTATCAAGCTAAAATTTATGACTTCCATAAATATTCCAATCATAGAATAACCTCTAATTAATAGTTCAATGCTATATTTCTCCTATTGTTACTATGCTAAGAAATCTATGTTTTTCGGAAGTTACATCGACAAGAACAAAATCCAATTTACCTCCTAGAGGTAAATTAACAATTATATCGCCTGTTTCTCCCCCTTTTGCGACAAGAGGACCAGAAACTGATCCGACATGAATTTCTACTGTTTTGATATCATGCATTTTAGATACATCCCAGTGGAGTGTCGTTGATCTTGTCGCGTCCGATACTCTTGCAGGATTCGGGTTGCCGAAAAAGCGCAGGTTCAGATTGCCTGAATGGTTGGCAATTGCCTACTGGACCCAGCGCCCCTTAATTGTTGGTTCGGTGTAAGTCCACTGTCCATATGAGGAAGATAATATATCATTGGCTTCATGGAAACTTGCGGGATCACCATAAGAGCTGCCCTTTTCGTGCCAATGCCATGAAATACCTGGCGGCAATCCAGTATATTTTCGAGTTCCAACTGGTGAAAATGCGGTTTCAAACAAATCATAGCCGGGAGTTACTACCGCAAGCATAGGCTCTCCCTGATTATTTTTCGTATTGCCTAGAGTATCTGTGACCCAGAATTGAATACCGCGAAGACCTCTATCTGTAAGCAGTTGGATTACATCTTGAAAATATTGATTGATTGCCGGTGTTACCGTCTGACTTGTATTCCCCTCTCCTAAAAATATTCGATTAGGAGGAATGGCAAAGTCATTGTGAAACTGAGAAGACTCATCATTTTCCATTGCTCCGACTACTAGATCAAGATCTTTATATATTCATTTACCATTTTTCTAAAATCCCTCACTTACCTTAAAATACGCAGGATTCCTTAGTCTGTTCTTTTAACTTTGATTTTGGAACAGACAAAATTTAATCGTCAAAAATTTCGGGGGTTTGCGCATAGAACCCTTAACTGAAAAATCAATTTTCAGTACAGCCCCTTTTGATTCAAAGTTTATGCCAAATTTTTATAGTACTTTTAAGTGGGCTCTATTTTATATAGTTCTTAAAAAACTCATCATTCGACATTGTTACTCCGAAATGTGGCATAATGTATTTTTTAATATAGCTATCTTGACAATCTTCGAATGCCGCAACATCATCGTCAAGTAGGATCACTTTGTACCCTCGATCATAAGCGTCGCGAATTAGCGACTCAACGCATACATGGGTTGCAAAACCAGCCACCCCAATCGTCGTATAGCCTCCAGCCCTCAACAGTTGCTCCAGATTACTCCCAACAAAAGGGCTTACGCCCACTCGCCCCCGAGCAACATAGTCACCTTCCTTGGGAGCAGTCGCCGGATAAAATTCCGCCCCAAAACTCCCCTCTTCAAACCGCTTTTTAGTCTTGGCGTAATAATTTATGCCAATTGGATCGGAGGCGATTTCAGGATGTCCAATAGAATAGCTAAGTGGAGCATAAATAAGCTTTATTCCGACTTCCCGGGCTTTATTGACTAATTCAACAGATTTTTCCATCACTTTTTTCTTTTCTAGCTGATTCTTAATCAACGGATTCAAATCTCCTTTAGGATCCAACCAGATATTTTGGAATTCGACCATAACAATCGCTATTTTATCTTTAGGTACTTTTGTGATAATCTCCTCTGGAGTAGCTGCTTCAGCAAATCCACTCCATAATGCACAAATAATTAGAGTGAAAGATATTACTAGCAAATTTTTCATAGACATGTATTGACCTCCTAATAATTTAAATATATATATGATTAACAGTATCTCGCTTAAAATACCTCTACTTGTCAGCACCAAAGAATAAGATGATCAAGTAATTCTTATTCTTTGATCACAATAGATTGATTCAAACGTTCAATTTTTGCATTTAAACGATCTACTACTTTTTGCATTTCTATGATACGCTCTGTTAATTGGTCTCGCTGCTTAACCAGCAATTCCTTTCTTGCTTCTTTTGTTGCATCACCTTGTTGGAATAGAGGGACATATTCAATTAGTACCTCTATTGGCATTCCTACGTCTCTCATACATTTTATAAACTCTACCCATCGACAATCTTTTTCCGAATAATCACGAATACCACTCTTGGTACGTGTAACATTAGGTAGCACCCCAATTCGTTCATAATAACGCAGAGTAGTTGGTGAAATATCAAATTTTTTACTAACCTCAGTAATAGTCATTTTTCTGCTCCTAATATAGTCTCATTGCCTATTGATTTTAGAGTAACACTTATAGTTAACTATAAGTCAAGAAAAATTTTTTGTCCAAAAAACAGCACTTTTGAGAAAATACCACCTTTAGACTGGCAACAAAAATAAAAAGTCTGCTAAAAGCAAATTCAGACCCTTACAACCTTTTGTACAGTCTTAACGTGCTTTATATTCCGTTTCGTGAGGCGACCGTATTTCTGTATGTATTTCACGAAAAAGTATGCACCCTTCAACGAAAAATTCGCGTAAACCACGTCTACGCGAACATAAAACACAGTTATTAATAATTCCAAAAACCAGCAAACCCTTGTAAATCAAGCTACTGTATAGCCGTAGTGGCTTTTAATGACTTATCAAAATTTTTAACATGAGAGAAAAAATTAAGCAATTTTTTTTACAGGATTTTCCCATATTATATCAAAAATTATATCTATATTAGAACCAAAATGTGGAAAGAAGGCGATTTACATTAATGCCATTAGCCGGGTCATCATCAAAGTAAAAAAAGGCTCATTTCTGACATTTTCAATCTTTATGGCAATGACTACCCTGCTCCTGACGATTTTCCCCAGCTCAACTCACGCCCAGGATATAGTAGTTGGCGTCTGTTTTGTGCATCCGCTCCAATTCAGCGAACAAGAGCAGGAAACGCGGTTGGCCGAACTCCAGTCCCTGGGCGTGCATGTCATCCGCTTTGGCATGTATGCGGAAGACGAAGACAAGAACATCACTTTCATAAAGCGGGCGTATGCTCACAATATCTCGTCGGATATCATCCTTCATGGGCTTTACAATCCCAATGCGCCGCAGCGGCCCTACCGACCAAAGGAGTTTCCAGGCATGTGGGCCGGTTCACCCATGTCCTCTCTTGATCCCGACAGATCGTCCCAATACTTTCAGGACCTGGTGAATAAATTGGAAAGCGGTGGGATCGTGCTGGCAGGAATTGAGTTGGAGAACGAGATCAACATGGCTGGGAATAATCCGGACTTCAGCCTGCCTGGTGAAGGGCGCGTGCTCGGCCAGGCCGACCTCGAACACGATCCCGAAGGCCAGCAGGTAGCAAAAGGCTATCTGCAATATCTGAAGGTTCTCGCTGCGCTAAAACAGGTACGCGACAACTCAAAACTCAATAAGCGCACGCCATTGCTGCCAACAAGTCTCGTCGACATTGAGCAGGAAGGGCCGTGGCCAACACCGAAAAACTATGATGGCGTCAGCCTTGGTGCAACGCTGGCCTTCATGCGTGCTAACGGCCTCGATGATCTCGTCGATGCCTATAATTTGCATACCTATCCTTGGGCCGACGGCCCTGGCAACCAGGCTTCGGCAATCCATCGCATGCGGCGATTGCGTGGGCTGGTTGAGCCAATCTGCAGGCTTGGCAGCAAGCCCTGCTGGATTACGGAGTGGGGCTTCAGCTATGCGACCAAAACCGACTCTCCAGCTGAAGACAAAGATCATGCCCTGTTAGTGAAGGAGATGCTGGGCGACTTTCGCCAACTGGCACAGGAGGGACGGATTGCAGTGCTGATCTATTACTCCTGGATCGGCGACACGCAGTTTGACGTAAACCGTGGTGGCGGCCCCACCGAGGCAGGAAAGCTTGTTATCCTCCCAATGCAATAATGGAGATCGCTATGAGATCGATATCAGCGACATACATATACTTCCTAGGCTCCCGCGAGAGTACCTTTAAACCTGGAGGGAAAAAGGTTATGAAAAAAAGGATTATATTTTTTACAGTAACAGTGATGTTATTGGTTTTGATTTTTTCAGCAATGACCATAACCTCGGCTGCCAATCATCAAGGTACCTTGCGAATTCGAAACATGAAAATTATTCATGGCAGTGGCTGGACAACGTTGCCTTTGGAGCGCGCTACCGGAGGGGCGCAGCCAGCTGCACTGCCAACTGGCGCACAAGACTTTACGGTGGATGCTCCCGCTAATCCGAACGGTCCCGTTCTCGATCTAGCGGACTTTGGAGCTATCGCCGATGGCAATTCTCCACCCTCATCAGGTCCTGATCGAAACCTTGCGGCGTTAAAGGCAGCGATTGCCAAGTGCCGTGAGACCAAAGCTTCTAAACTCATTATACCAAAAGGAGTCTATCGAATCGCGTCAGGTGAAAGCATTGTTTTTGACGGATTAAGCGATTTTATCTTCGACGGCGGTGGCTCAACCTTTCTTTTTAATCAAATCAAAGGAGGTGCCGGGATTGTGATCAAAAATTGCACCCGCACTGTCTTTTTAAATTTCAACCTTGACTGGGATTGGAAGATCGACCCGCTGGCTTCTGTTGGTAGAATTACCGCAACAGCTCCGGATTCCTCCTTTTTCGAGATGCATTTTGAGACTTCCGCACCACTGGATCCCAAACGATGGGTGACGATGAACCCTCTGGACGAAAAGCTGCGCGCCCCTGGAACCGGCAAAGAGTTCAGCGGATTTACTCCGATTAAAATCGAATCAATCGATCCGCAAACTGTCCGCGTCTGGCCCTCTCGCCCCATCGCTCCGACAATAGGACAACTCTATCTGTTGCGCCACTATACCTATGAGAAACACGGCATTGTAATGGCGAACAACACCCAACTGTCGCTTCGGGATATGACCATTTTCTCATTTCCCGGAATTGGATTTATTGTCTCCGGTGATCAGCATCACTTTGAACTGCTGCGCTGTCGCATCACCTATCCCGACAATGAGCGTCGGTCAATCACTACCACTGCCGACGGATTTCATGTTGAGCAGTCCCAAGGTTTCATCAAATTGGACGACTGTGATTTTGGCTATATGGGTGATGATTGCATCAACATTCATGATAATTTCCATCAGGGAGTTCGCCGTGTGGACGCCCGCATAATCGTGGCCACCAATATTGTTCCTTGGCGGTGTCCCTATGCGGCGGGAGACATGATAGAAATTCGCAATGGCGACTATTCGCCGACAGGTTTTACTGGGAAACTAACAGAAGCAAGGGCGGACTATAAAAACAACGAAACAACGTTAGTTTTCGACCAGGAACTGCCCAGTCACGTCGCTTCTGACGCGATCCTTTTCAATCACCGCTACAACTCGCACAACTGCATTATTCGGAACTCTTATTTTCATGAAAATCGGGCGCGCGCCATTCTTTGTAACACTGCCGATTGGCTTATCGACGGGAACAGGTTCTTTCATAATCAATACTCGGCGCTACATCTGTTGGCAGATAGTAATAGCTCCTGGAACGAGGGATTTGGAGCGCAAAACATTATTATTCGTAACAACCAATTTATGGCGGAAAACCCCGCAGGAGCGCATGACGGCGCTGTTGTTTATGTAAGCGCCGATATCAATGGTAGGCCATCCTACTATCCCCTTTTGGAAAATATCCTGTTTGAGAAAAATGTTTTAGAAGAAACGCCTGGCCCCGCCATTGAGGCGGCCTCATTCAAAAATTTGATCATCCACAATAATCGCTTTATTAACCGTGAGAAAGCTCTAATTGCTTTTAAGATGCGCGGCAGCATCCGTGCCGAGCTTGGCAGCGGCCTTTGGGTGGAAGGAAATGAGTGGACAACTCAAAATGGCAATGCTTCGCCCAGCATCTTCTTTGATGCCGAAACCACCCAAAATATCGTTTGTCATGGCAATCGCCTGACAAATTGACCCCTCTACTTTATGTCAATTACCCTATTCAATTTTTATATCAGATTCATGCTGCCTGTGCGGTAACCGGCCAAATCTAATGTTACGAAAGTAAAGCCCAGTTTAGCAAATAAATGGTTAATGGCAACAAGGTTAGCCGGTTGGATAATAATCGGAAATTCACCAGGTTCTACTTCAATACGCGCCGTTGTGCCGTAGTGCCTTACTCGTACCTGACCGGTGCATAATCGTTTCAGTAATTCCTCCGCCGCTTCCACTTGGTGCAGCCGCTCATCAGTTACCTGCAGCCCATAAGCGATGCGGGAAGATAAACAAGCCGCGCTGGACTTATTCCATGTCGACAGTCCCCATTCGCGGGAGATTTGTCTAATTTCCTCCTTGCTCAATCCCGCTTCCAGCAATGGACTTCGTACTGTAGGCATCTCAGAAACTGCCCGCATGCCTGGCCGGTAGTCATGACGGTCATCGGCGTTGGACCCTTCCAGTACCCACGCCAAACCTTGCTCCTCAGCCCATCTGGCCAATACGCCAAATCGTTGTTTTTTGCAAAAATAGCAGCGATTTGGCGTATTGGCCGCAAACTCCGGACTCTCCAGTTCATTAATAGTAATTAAATAATGCTTAACGTTTATTTCTTCGGCAATACGGATAGTATCTTGCCGCTCACTTTCCGGCAAAGTTGATGAACACGCTGTTACGGCCACCACCTTATCACCCAAAACCCGTTTAGCCGCCGCTGCCAGGAAACTGCTGTCCACACCGCCGGAGAAACCTACCACTGCGCTGCCTAATGATTCTAATATCTGATTAAGTTCGCTTAATTTTTCTGTTATTGATTTCATATGTACATAACCAGCTCTTCGCTGTGCTCAAGCCCACAATGATTGTTATTAGACATGTTCATCTCCCCTTTATAAGTATTTATGGAAAATCAAAGTTGTCTTATTGTAACCTATCTGTTTCCACCAGACCGAAAATGTAATTAATACTGCCGTACCCTTTCCCACTCCTTTTTTGATATTCCTGCTCAATTGGGACAAATAAAGCAAATAAAATAAACAAGGCAATCGAATTGCTTACGCACTCGATTGCCTCCGGTTTACCGGTCAACAATTAAATTCACCAAATTGCTCAAATTTGAAGCATTTTTCCTTCTAAGTTAGAAGGTAGCACATTTACCTTGTAAAGTCAATATATTTCTGCATTTTTTCTTCCCTTTTCTAATCCACAGGTTGAGCTACGGCAACGCTTGGGTATCGATGACCGTTTGTTGCGCTTGTCTGTCGGCATTGAAAATGAAGAGGATATCATTGCCGATCTATCACAGGCTCTGGCCTAATAAAACTACCGAATAAAATATTGCTTGACATCTACCAGATAATTATGGCAAAATGATTAAAACCTTATTATTTCCTATTAAGCGGCTGATCAGAAAACTGAAGGCCACAGAAGTTTATCCAAACTTCTGTGGCCTTTTTTATTTTCGCAAAATCAGATCATAAAAAGAAGAATATTTGTGAGGAAGAAATCCCCATTTACAGGAGGCAATACATGATGATAATTGATGGCATGACCCCCGTTGAACGCTTTGCGGCCTACGGTCGGGGAGAAAAAATTGACCGTCTCCCCTGCGTACCCATTGTGGGCAATACTGCCGCCCGGGTAATTAACGTCAAAGTTTCTGAGCTTTCGCTTGATGGCGCGTTGCTGGCCAAAGCCCAAATTGCAGCCTACCGCCGTTTTAAGTATGATGTCATTCGCATTTTTACCGATCTCTATGTCCAGGCCGAAGCCATGGGCGCCAAAGTACGGTATCCGGACGACGAAACTGCCTATCTGGAATGTCCGGCAATTAATGAAATCTCTGAAATCAATCGGTTACAGCCTGCCGACCCTTATCGTGACGGCAACCTGCCCCGTCACCTTGAAGCGCTGCGTATTGTCCTGGACGCTGTGGGCAAGGAAGTGGCTGTGACCAGCGCAATTACCTGCCCCTTTACCAATGCGGCTTTCTTGATTGGAACAGAGGAACTTGTCCGGCTAGTAGGGAAGAATCCGGAAGCTGTTCACCGTCTATGCGCAGTATCGCTGGAAACAAACCTGAATTATGCAAAAGCTATTATTGATGCCGGCGGTTCACCCAGTCTCACTGATGCCATGTCTTCTTCCACCATCATCAGTCCCAAACAATTCAAAGAATTTGCCTTTCCCTACCTGCAAAAATTGATTGCCTATATTCATTCCCGGGGTAAAGCAGTGACGCTGCATATCTGCGGCAAAACCAGCAAAATATGGGATCTGATGGTTGAAGCCGGTGCTGATTGCATCAGCATCGATAACGCCGCCAATTTGCTGGAAGCCAAACAAAAAGTCGGACACAGGGTCCGCCTCATGGGGAACGTAAAACCTGCTGAGATCATGCTGCAAGGCACACCTGACGATGTGCGCCATGCGGTCATTGATTGTGTTCGGCAAGCCTGTGATAATCCTAAAGGCTATATTGTTGCCTCAGGATGCAGCCTGCCTACTGAAACCCCGTTTGCCAATATTGATGCTATGCTTAACACTGTGCGGGAAATCGGCTATCCCGTTGATCCGGCACAGCTGGAGAAATTAGCATATCAATTCTAATGGAGGTATATCCGCATGAATGGCTTAAACCCTAAAGAGCGCCTGCTCAAAGTACTCTGCAAAGAATCTGTAGACAGACCACCTGTCATCTGCCCCGGTGGCATGATGAACGCCGCTGTCGTCGATGTCATGAACGCCAGTGGCCACACCCTGCCGGCCGCCCATAGCGACGCGGCAATGATGGCGGCGCTTGCCGCTGCCGTACATCAATATACCGGTTTTGAAAATCTGGGAATTCCCTTCTGCATGACGGCAGAAGCGGAAGTTTTGGGCAGTACCGTTGATTGCGGTACAATTTCCTGTGAACCCAAAATTGTTAAAGAAATATTTTCATCCGCGGCCGACGCTTCGTTTAAGGATATAGACGCAATGCTGAACTCCGGCAGAATTCAAGCTGTTGCCAAAGCAGCGCAGCTGCTGGCGGCGCAATACCCTGCTGTTCCGGTGGCCGGCAATTTAACCGGTCCCGTCAGTGCGGCAGCTTCAATCATTGATCCTATGCGTTTTTTAAAAGACCTGCGCAAAAATTCCGCGGCTTCGCATCGTGTAATGGACTATGTCACCGCTTTTTTGATTGCCTTCGCCACTTTGCTCATTGACAACGGCGTAACACTAATTTCTATTGCCGACCCAACTGCCACAGGTGAAATACTCGGCCCGAAAATATTTAACGAGTATGCCCTTACGTATTTAAACAAGCTCATTGATGCCATTCATGCTCATAAATCCCCTGATGGCCATAACATTCCGGTGATTGTTCATATCTGCGGTGACATGAATGCCGTAAAACAGCTAATTCCCGCCATCAAAGCTGATGCCATCAGTACAGACGCAGTCGTTAACCTGCGGCAGCTAAAGGAAGAATTTCCCGGACTCGTTACCATGGGGAATCTCAGTACCTATCTGTTGGAGTTCGGCCCAACTGACAAAATAATTAGCCAAACCAAACGCCTGGCGGCTGATGGTATTAACATCATATCCCCCGCCTGCGGTTTGAGTACCTCCACTGCTATCCAACACATCCAGGCGATGACTGATGCTGTAAAAAGCGGAAAGGAGTGAAATTGTGGCTTTAGTTCGTTTTTTGAACAGTCAGGCTGATGCTGCCGCTCAGTCCTCGGACAGCGAGATCCAAGTTCCGTTTGGAACTACTATTTTAGAAGCAGCCCGGGCCGCCGGCATACTTATCGAGTCCCCGTGCAACTGTGCCGGAACTTGTGGCAAATGCAAAGTACAGGTAGCTGCGCAATCCTTACCTTATATCATTTATAAAGCCAATACGGAAGAACAACTTCTGTCCCAAAGTGAAATCAGCCAAGGTATTGTTTTGGCCTGCCGCACTGAAATCCAGGGAGACATTGACGTCACGCTCATCCACCGCCGCGACAACAAGGATGTACAAATTCTCAGCGATGGCCTTAACCTGGATGTACAACTGGACAGCTTTATCAAAAAACAATACCTGCCCGACTGCCGGGAAACGCTGGTGCTGGCCGGCGGCGAGCTTTTAGCGCGGGAAACAGGTGATACCACGGAAAGAAATTACGGCATGGTTGTAGACATTGGTACTACAACACTAGTGCTATCCTTGCTAAACCTGAATACCGGCCGGGAGCTTGCCGCCGTCTCAGCTCTTAATCCCCAAAGCCTGTACGCCCAGGATGTCCTGTCGCGCATAAATTTTGCTGCAAAAGAGACCGGCTTATCAGTTATGTATACCGGCATAATTGATGCTATCAATGCCATGATTGAAGAAGCACTGACGAAAACAGGTATCAGTTCCGGCAACATTTATGATGTGGTATTCAGCGGTAATACCTGCATGCTGCACCTTGCCGTGAATACAAACCCGGCTCCACTAGGAAAATACCCCTACACACCGGTCATATACGGCGGAAATCGGATTGCAGCAAGTGAGCACAATCTCAATGTCGCTCCCTGCGCCCAGCTATACTTACCGCCAATCATCTCCGCCTACGTGGGAGCGGATATTACCTCAGGGATTCTCGCCGCCGACCTACAGCATTTGGAAGGTACTACACTGTTTGTCGATATCGGAACTAATGGCGAAATGGCATTGGCGGTTGATGGACAGCTCACCGCCACTTCTACAGCCGCCGGGCCAGCCTTTGAAGGCATGAACATTGCCTGCGGCATGCGGGCGGCGCCGGGAGCAATAGAAAAATTCCAAATCAAGGGTAATAATAGTGTCTTTATTAAAACTATCGGCAACGAAGCAGCTGCCGGTATTTGCGGCAGCGGTCTGGTGGATATTGTTGGAGAACTGGCTGCTCATAAGATTATTGGTACAAACGGTAAATTTGCTTCAGCAAGTGTTCTGGAATTTCCACTACTTACCGCTAGAATGGCAAAAATTGATGATAAAACTATTTTCCGGTTACAAAACAACATATACCTGTCACAGAAAGACGTCCGCCAGGTACAACTGGCTAAAGGAGCCATCCGGGCAGGTATTGAAAGCCTGCTGGCAGCAAAACAACTCAATGCTAACCAGGTAGACCGCGTATATATTGCCGGTTCCTTTGGCTACCATCTGAATGCCGCCAGCCTCATTCACATCGGCCTGCTGCCTGAAGCATTCCGGGACAAGATCAGTTTCCTTGGCAACACATCCAAAACTGGCGGGCAGGCTTTTTTATTAAACCAGGCGGCCAGAAGTCAAATGGCTGATTTGGTTAAAACAGTAGAAGTGCTGGAGCTGGCAACAACCAATGATTTTGATAAGTTATTTGTCAAGTGCCTCAATTTCTAGAGAACTGCTTGAATTTTAAATTAGGGAGGGTATATCATGACTCGACGAATCATTGCCGTACTATGCCTGATTTCTTTGTTTTCCCTTGTTCTTATAGGATGCAGTCAGAATTCCGAGAAAAAGTCGGTGGCTCCATCTGCGACAGCCCAGGCGCCGACGGACAAAATCAAGTTTAATATCGGCTACTTGCCGGCTGTAGGACATGTGTTGTATTTTATCGCTAAAGAAAAAGGCTTTTATGAACAGGAAGGCCTGGATGTGGAACTCTTTCAATTTACCAATTCAGGCGAAGGCTTGAACGCGATTAAAAGCGGTAAATTGGACGCAGGTTCCTTTGGCACTGCAGCGCCGCAAACTTTCATTGCCAAAGGAACACCTTTTGTGAACATTGGCGGAATGCAAAGCGAAGGCCATGCGGTTGTCACCAAACCGGAAAATGCCGATCAGTTCAAAAACCCTCAAAGCTTTGTCGGCAAAAAAATTGCCACCGTTCGCTTAGCCACTGGTGATGCTGTTTGGCGGTCGGCCCTCTCTAAAGCAGGGATTGACTGGAAAACACAGGTGACCATTCAGGAACTGGATTCACCGGCTGCCGTACTGGAAGCTGTTAAAAAAGGATCAGCCGATGCCGGACTGGTTTGGGTACCATTCTCCGAAATGGCTGAGCAGCAGGGTTTGAAAATTGCCGCTTGGTCGTCGGATTATATGGAAAACCATGTCTGCTGCCGGATAGTTGCCTTACAAGATCGTCTCCAAGCTAATAAAGAAGCATATATCCGTTTTTCCCGGGCCCAGATCCGTGCTTATGATTTTTACCTTAACAACCAGGCGGAAACTGTAGACATTCTAAGTAAATACGTAAAACTTGATAAGGATTTGCTGAAAAAGGCTGCCTATAGCGGTCACATTCACAGTATACCTGATCCGGATAAAAAACGTTTTGCTGCTTTCTGGGAAGCTATGAAAAATGCCGGCTACCTGCAAAGTGATCTGGACATCAATAATTTTGTTAATACGGATATTTATAAAGAAGCGTTGACCGGACTGCGTGGACGTGATCCGCAAAACCCTACCTATATTGAGTTAGAGAAAGATTTTGCTATAAATGACCTGTAATGAACTAAGGGGGTACGCCATATGCTGAACCTTGAAAATGTTTCACTGACCTATCCCGGCGATGACCGCCCGGCTGTCACTGACATGTCCCTAAATATTGCGGAAGGCGAATTTATCGCTGTCGTCGGTCCCAGCGGCTGCGGCAAAAGTTCGACTGTCAGCCTCCTGGCGGGCCTGCTTCCACCCAGCGCAGGCAGTATTAATTTAAATGGGGCAGCCATCCGGGGGCCGGGACCGGACCGGGCTGTTGTTTTTCAGGATTACTCACTGTTTCCCTGGATGACTGCTGTGGAAAACATTATTTTTGCGTTAAAGCAGCGTAAACAATCAGGTGTTTCAAGAGACGTACGGAAAGAAGCTCTCCGCTACCTGGATTTAGTTGGCTTGTCTGATGCGAAAAATAAGTATCCCGGAGAGTTGTCCGGCGGTATGCGGCAGAGAGTAGCTATCGCCCGCGCCTTCGCCCTGGATGCTCCGGTATATCTTATGGATGAACCCTTCGGCGCGGTAGATGCAAAAAACCGTGTTTCCCTCCAGGATTTATTGCTGCGGCTCTGGATGGGAACCGGCCGGCAAAAAACGATTTTTCTGGTAACTCACGATATTGATGAAGCCTTATATCTGGCTGACCGGATTGTAGTGTTTACACCCGGGCCGGGACGCATCCGCCAGATTGTTACCGTCCCGTTTCCCCGGCCAAGACGTCGGTATTTTCTCGTACAAGAACCGGCCTATATCGGATTACGCAACGAAATCATGACATTGCTGCAACATGAAATTCTGGAAGAGATACAAAAAGTTGAAGGAGGCGCCGGCATATGACGCAAGCTGTCCGCGATCGTCTGTTCTTAGCCGCTTTGTTTCTTATCTGCTGGCAAGCAGCTACTGCCTGGTTCGCAATCCTGGATCCGCTGCTCTTCCCTGAGCCCCGGAAAATACTTGCTATTCTGGTTGAAGACCGGGCCGTCTTTGTCAAAAGCTTGATCAGTTCGTTCAATTTACTGTTTTTCGGCTATTTTTTGGCGGTAGTCTCTGCCATACCGCTTGGCCTGATAGTTGGCTGGCGCCGCCGTTTACACCTGGCCCTTGAACCGGCAACCAACCTGCTTGGCCCCATCCCCCCTATTGTCTATATCCCTTATGCCATTGCCATTTTACCAACTTTCACTCTCTCCTCCATCTTTGTTATTTTTGTCGGCGCTTTTTGGCCGTTGTTTATTAACACCGTTTCAGGAGTGCAAGCTGTAGAAAAAGGCTTAATTGACTCCGCCAGAACGCTGGGCGTCAGCCAATGGACCATGTTAACCAAGATTCTCCTGCCCGGAGCTATGCCTCATATCCTGACAGGCGGCACAGTCAGCCTGGTATTGGCTTTCATCCTGCTTACGGCGGCGGAAATGATTGGCGCTACCAGCGGGCTAGGCTGGTATGTAAAATATTTTTCCGATTTTGCCGACTACGCCCGCGTGGTAGCCGGCATTCTCGTTATCGGGTTTGTCGTATTAGCACTCATGACATTCTATCGGCGCCTGTCCGCCTATTTGCTCCGCTGGAAGAAAACTATGTAATGCGATATACTCCAAAAGAGAAAACCCGGTTCAATTGAACCGGGTTTTCTCTTCATGCCGGCAGTTTATTGACTGTGTTAAGAAAAGCCTTTACGTTTTCCAGCGGTACACCGGGAGGAATATCGCATCCTGGCATTAACACATAATTGTGATACCTGCCAACCTGGTCTATACATTCTTGTGCGGCCTTGGTCACTTGCTCCGGGGTTCCCTCCTTCAATAGCACAGGATTAACATTACCGGCAAAGGCTACCTTGCCGTCTAAAATCTTTTGCGCCAGCCTTAAGTCCACCTTGTAGTCCACTGATAAAAAATCCACCGACAGGTCAGATACCATCGCCAAACGGTTTTCATGAAGCTTACCGCAGATATGCAAAGTGACCAATGCCCCCCTATCTTTGATCCTTCTGTTGATTTTTGCCAGGTATGGTGCAACAAATTCTGCAAAATGCTGATAGGAGATTAGGTCCCCCGAAGCGGTCGGCTCAGCAATCGATAGAATATTTGCTCCCAGATCAATCGCCGGAGCCAGATATCGAAAACATAGTTCAGTTGTGAAATCCAAGAGCGCATGAATTGCCGCTTTATCTTTATATAAGCCACTCATCAGCCTTTCCACACCGAATAATTGCCCGGCCAGTGTAAACGGCCCCCAGCTCGATGTCCCCACTAGAAATTCATTACCAACAGCTGCGCTAACCTCGGCGATAATCCTGCGTAAAGCAATTATCCACTCATGTTCATCCACTTGATCCAGATTTATTTGATCAATGACTGCGACATTATCTAATAAGGGCTCCAAAACATCAATGTTGCCCTGTGGCCTGAATTTAATTTTTCCGCCCAAAACGTGCACCAGTAAATTGTGGTAGCCGGAACCAGGCCATACTATGTCCGAACCAATCTGACGGTTAATTTCCACAATCACAGGGGCAGCCAGTTCCGGTTTATCCAGAATTTCTTTGAGAGTCAGGCCCTTTTGCCGAAACGTCCAAGTCCCCCCGGACAAAAGCGCTGAGGGCAGCCTGGAATCTTTGGGTGACTGCCTATTGATAGCCTGTAACACGATTTCCCGGGATGTCATCTCGCACCTACCCCCTATCGACCTATGATGATAGTACTTATCAAATCCTCTATCAGCCGCAAGCCGCCCTGATAACCGGTATACCCCCGGTCAAGCACCGCCCGGTTGGCTACAGGAAAACTGACGCTTAAATGTCCTGCTCCCAGTTCTTGGGCCAGTTCCCGGTCAAGAGAGCTGCCAACCACAAAAGCCGGGCTTAACGGATTGGCATATTTCGTTCCTGGCGTTTGCCTCTGTGACCAGTGGTCTGTTACCTGGCGGCGAATTTCACTGCTGTCGGTACTAAAAATGACCTTAGGCTTAATTCCTGATTCCAGGGTCGCTAGCCTGCCGGCCAGTTGGTCTTGTTGTTCCGCTGTTAAGATATCGGTGACCGCCACCGCCTCCGGCAGCCATCCCAGATCATCGGCGAGAAACCGGGTAAGACCCACCGCGTAGTTGGCGTCACCAACGATTGCTGCGTACCGTTGTAGATCCATGTCGTTATAGCAATCAGTCAGAGCTTCAAGTAGGTTATAGTACCGTTGGTTTTCGTGGGCAATCAACTCTTCTACCGCTCCCTGCCTGATTGCCAAAGCCTGACCAACGATGCGCAGAAACGCATCGGTTGCGGACGGACCGACAGGCAGCGGGGTAACAATATAAGGAATGCCATGTATTTCCTGGCAGACTTCGGCAGCGCCCTGCCCGTAAATTTCAGACAGCACAATGTTTAATTCAGCGCTGCCGACCTGGCGAATTCCCTCCAGCGTGTCGTCCAGCGTAAAAAAGCTGTTAACCTGCAAACCGAGTTTCTCCAACAGCTGCCGGACATTAGCCAAATTACCCCGCCAGAAGGTGTCGATAAAGGGAGCGACACCCCATACATTCACTCGCCGCTGCACCTTTTCTTTGGTCTGGGACACAAAATTACGGAAAAGACTTTGCAGGACCAAATCATAGCCATGATAGGAATTACCTTTAAATCCGCCCGTTTCGGCAAAAATAACCGGCACGCCCTGATCCTGTAAGGGACGAACCACTGCGGCAACGTCGTCGCCAATCATTTCGGTAACACAACTGGTAAGGATAAAATACAAATCACCCTGCATAACGTCCAGCGCATTTTTCAATACTATTTCCAGCCGGTCGGCGCCGCCGAAAACCACTTCGCGTTCCTGAACATTGGAGCCAGGCATACTAAGTCCTCCACAGTAGCCTCCGGTCTGCAGGCCGCAGCCGCCGGACTGCGTCCAAAGCAAATTACTGGCACAGCCGGATGGTGCATGCAGCACAGGAACTGTCTGCGGCAGGGCAGTTGCCGTCGCAATAGCCCCGCCTAAAGCGCAGGTATAGCGTGGTCTCTCAATAAAATTACTCATCGTCTTCCCCCCCGTTTACAGCCGCTTTAATATACTTAAATGGATTTTCGCCATACCAGGTTTCCTGGTATGGCAGTTTTGCCCACCGGCTTAAATTTTTATTGAAGCGGGGGTTGGACAGTTGACGGTGCAGGCGCCGGGCTAATTCATAGGCTCCCCGGTAACCGACATAATGCAGTCCTGAGTTATAAATAACATGGGTGGCAATGCCCATTTTCGCTGCCGTAGTATTGCCATTCATGTGCCCGAGAAAAAGGTCAGGTTTTAGCCGCTGCAGCAGGTTGGCTTCCTCAAAGGGCTGACAATTGGCAATATTCAAGGGAAAGTCGTTGCCGGTAATCCTCGCTAATTTTTCATATTCAATTTCGGCAAACTCATCATGGTGGAAAGACCGGACCGCGGCAACTTCAAAACCCAGCTCAGCCAACAAAATGGCGGTTGACAGCGCCCTAAATTCTCCGGCACTGACGAAAACCTTTTTCCCGGCAAACAGTGGTCTCAACGGTTCCAGAGCGGCGTACAGTTCCGCTTGTTCAGCGGCAATCAGTTCTTCCGCTTGCGCCGTTTTGCCCAAAAAGGCGGCCACATCCCGCAGCCAGTTGGATGTATTCTCAATCCCAATCGGCATGTGACGAATAATAAAGGGAATACCGTATTTCTCCTGTAAATGATTCAACATATAGTCATCATGAGTGGGGCAAGTGCTCACCGACAAATCGGCAGAGATCATCTTTGACATATTTTCCGGACGGGCAAATACCGGAAATATGTTGACATCAGCTCCCAGTAAATTCAGCAGCCGTTCCAATTCCACTTCATCCACCCGTCCCATTGACGACATATTCATCAAGTTGACGATCGGCCGCGTTTTGATTTCCGTCTTCGATTCTGCGGCTTCCTTCAGGAGAACGCGGCCAATTGCATGGTACACTGCATCATAGGAGGTAGCCCAAATTTTCGTTTTAAATCCCTCGCAATGAACGGGAAGAATCTTAGCATTAACCTGTGGTTGGATTTGCTCCACTATCCCATCGACATCATCACCGATAATTCCCGGCACACAACTGGCTACAACAAAAATCACCTTAGGCTGATAACGACGGTCTGCCGCCAAAATGGCTGCTTCCAGCTTTTGCTCGCCACCGCCGATTACATCACTCTCCGTCAGCCCGGTGGATAACCATGTCCCGTCTTTTACCACTCCCCAGCGATGGTTGTTGCCTGCCCGCACTGCGGCATTACCGCCATGACTGGAAGAGCCGCAGCCCAGCCCCCCATGCATCAGTACCACACTGTCGGGAATGCTGTTCATTGTTCCTAAAGCGGGCAACAGCAGGCAAATAGAATTCTGGGTAAATGTCCGTTCACCGTCAGACAGGCAGCAGCGCATGCGCCGGTTAGCTAGCTGACCTATGGTCGTTCCATGGGCAATGCAGGCCTTGAGCCGTTCTTCGCGTTTCGGTGGTTCTTTCAAATCAAAATAGCTCATCTTTCAACCTCTTTTCCATTTTCATTTCTGTTAAATAAAAAAAGGCAGTAAATTACCACGAACTGAGTAATTCACTGGCCTTTAGCTTTAATAGTCTAATCAGCCAAATATGCTGTTTGAATCAGGTGATCACATCATGCCCCATTTACGCGCATATTCCAAATATATTTGGAATTCGTGCTCGTGAAAGCCTTTCTCCAATAAATAATTCTTGGCATCCCAAGCACCCAATTCAGTAGAATCCGCGTAAATATAACCTTGTCTAGCCTTAAAGGAAAATCCTTTATCAGCTAAAGCATCCATCATCGCCGCTACCCGCTCAGTACGCTGCGCAAGAGAGTCACCAAATGCACGGACATTATCCGCTGTAGGTGGCTGTTCCGTAGAGATCATATCATAAGGCAGCGGTTGTTCAACAAGGCTTAAAATAATGCGGGTAACATGATCAACAACCGGTTTATATTTGCTTCCCAATTGCCCATCACTTCCTTCATTATCATTTTATACCCAGCCAGTATTCTACGAAGACGACATTTGATAACAAGTAGCCCAAAGGAACATTAATAGCCACACCAATGGCGAAAGCGGCAAACGGCTTCCAACCGAAGGACGTAAGCTCACGAAAACGGGTAGTAAAACCAATGCACAGGAACGTCCAGGTAAACGCCCAGCCGCGCAGAATTTTGATAGTGCCAATCACTTCCTTGGAATACAATGTGCCTAACTTTGGTTCTAAACTGAAAATGACCAAGGTGGTAAAAATCGAAGCAATGAAGAAGCCAATAACAAATTTAGGAAAGCGATTCCAAATCTCAGCAATATTAATTGGTTCGCATTGATTTGGCAGCGTTGTCTGAAAAGTTTCTTCCTTTTTGTCCTTTTCCCAAACTGCAACTGATAAAATAGCAGTAACCAACGCCCATACACCTATGAACATATCCCGGCCGATAACTTTCATCAGGGTAAAAGTTTTTACCGCCCGTTCGTCGGCAATGGCTTCCGCTGCAGCGAAGCCTGCAGCATCGGCAAATTCGGAAGTACCAATCCATGCGCCGGCCGGCCCGGGAAGCAAGCCTAAAGATTTACATATTGCCGGCAGCACGAAAATCATGGCTACAGCCCAAATAATTACCAATGATATCGCAACAGACACATGTTCTTTCTCAGCGCGGCACGCACCGCCAACGGCAATCGAGGCTGATACGCCACAAATCGACCCGCCCGCGCCTAACGTAGCGCCAAATCGAGGGTCTAACCCAAAAAGTTTGGTGGCTGCGAAATAAATAGCAACAAAGGTTACCACTGATACAATGGTTGCTTGTATGATAGCCAGCGGACCAGCCTGGAGAATAATAGTGAAAGGTAAGGTAGCTCCCATTAGAATAATACCGGTTTTCACATAAAACTCTGTCCGCAATGCCGAATGAAACCACTGTGGCAATGTTAATGTATTGCTGATGATCAAACCAAACAAAAGAGCCAGCAATGGACTTTCTAATTGCCAATCCTTCACAAACTTGTTTGCGGCAACAACCGCTATCAGCACAGACACAATGTAAAGAACGGTAAAGCCCGCAATGTAATGTTTTATTTCAAAGCCCATAATTCTTGCTGCCAGACTAAATAGTATGAGGAAAAAACCGAATAAATAAATTAGACCCCATGAATTTTGCACAAGGCTGGCTAGCACTTTACCACCGTCAGACCAGCCGGGAAAGTTAACTGCCATGGTTTTAAAAATACTAATACCACCGCTGAAGAATGTAAGGGTCGTTATCAGAACTAACCCCAACGCAATAATAATTGACCAATAATCTTCTTTTTTGTACCATGCATTGATCCCAAAGCCTGCCATGAAATTCCCCCCATTTTTTCGACAATATTGAATCCGAATGCCCCGCAATTACACCAGGGCAAACAAAAAAGACCAAGGTGTTCCCTCAAGCGGAACATCCTTAGCCTTTGGTTTTCCAATCAGCCAGCATATACAATTCATATATAAAATACCATGAACGACAAACATTGTCAATAAGCATTTAACCTCTCGGCAGGTCACATCAAGATCGAGGCAATGTGAATATTACCGGCAACGTAAACGTCATATACCTAATTGCACGCAACAGGCTGCAGTTTCCCCTGTTCAAGACAAAATGTCTTATCGGCTTTTGCCGCCAGACCGGCATCATGGGTAACAATAACTACGCCGGTTCCGTTTGCCCGCGCTGCGAGCAGGCATCCGGCAACCTCACCGGCCAAAACCGGATCAAGATCATTAGTAGGCTCATCCGCCAGCAAAATCGGCGGTTTGAGCAGCAAGGCCCTGGCAAGGGAAACCCGGCGCAATTGGCCAAGACTAAGTTCCTGCGGCTTATGGTACAACCGGTGGCCCATATCGAAGCTTTCCAGCAAATCTTTTGCCTGCTGCTCTACATTTTTTTCACCGTTCATAATAAACCAAGCAGGCGCCATGACGTTCTCAAGCGCTGTAAGCGAATTGATCAAACGGGCTCTTTGAAATACAAAGCCCAGGTATTTCCCCCGCAATTTAGCCAGACTCTGCGGGTCCAAGCCCTCAATATCGGTGCCGTCCACCAGCACTTTGCCGGAAGTCGCCTTTTGTAAAAGACCCATTATGGACAACAAAGTGGTTTTTCCGCCGCCGGAATCTCCGACAATGGCTGTTGCCGTTCCCTGGGTCAGGGTAAACGACACGTCCGATAATATTACGTCCTCCGTATAATTCTTACCGATGTTTTGCAACTCCAGCAAGATGCTCATGTTTCCCCCTCCAATCAATCAAATTCGCCCCGTGTCATAATGGTGCCGGGATCAGTGCGGCTGCCCCGGTATGCAGGCAGCCAGGCAGCCAATGCTCCGAGGCCGGTGAACAGCACTGTAATCCCAACTGCAGTTGTAATGATAAAACTCCATTCCGGCGGAACAAAGGGAAAGGACTGATAGGCTTCCAGCAGCTTCAGGCTTCCTTTGTACAACACACCTCCCAGCAGCAGGCCGGCAACAGATCCTGCTAACGTGATCGCCATTGCTTCGCCGACAATAACGGCGGCAATGTCCCGTCCGGAGGCACCAAAGGCCAGATATAGTCCCCACTCCGCCTGCCGCTCCAGCGTCAATGAATAAAACCGGGAGAAAAGCTGCAGCAAAGATGTCACCACAGCCAAAATGCCGACACCGCCGATAAGCAGCAGAAACACAGTAAACTGGTCGGCAATGCGTTTTTTCACTTCGGCAGCCACAATCGGCTTCATTAATCCTACATTCTGGATATCGCTTACTATTTTATTAATATCCGCTCCCTCATCAACCTGCACCAATATGGTTGAGATCAATTCAGATGGCGGGCCCATTCTGTCCCACACCCGCTTCAAAGTCCTGTCACTGGCAACCACCCGCCTGGCCTCATCCATACTGACCAGCAGGGAATAATCAAGGGTCGTCCCGGTTTCTTCAGCCACGGTGACAATATTGTACCACTTGCCTAAAATTGATATTTTGCTCTCCGTCCACGTGGGCACCTTAGCCCCCAGAATAACCTCGTCGTCTTTAAGCTCAGTTTTATGCGCTTTTTTGAGCCAGGGAGCAATAATCCAGTCGCTGGCCGGATCATAACCGATCATCCGGTTGTTTGTCCCGATGTCATGGCAGTCTGCTGTTAAAGAATGGGTGAAAAACTGGGGCGTGGCTGTCCGGACTCCGTGAACACCCCGCACGCCATCCACCAGCTCTTTCGGCATATAGGTGTTTGTAGCTGCTCCGCCAAACAAAATTAAACTTGGTTCCAGTGTCGCATCAAACGGCACAATGACAATATCGGCTCCCATACGCCGTTTGGACAACTCCATACCTGAAGCAACCCCGTTATAAACGGTTATTACGCTAAAAACAATGGCTACGCCCACGGCAATGGAAAAAATGACGGCAATACTTTGCAGTTTGCGATGCAACAGACTTTTCCAAATAAGCAACAACATCTATTTTACCTTCTCCTCTCTCTGCTAACAGAGTCAGTCATCCTTGCTGTTCCATGTCAGCCAGACAATCCCCGCTCCCGCCAAAGCAAGCAGACTTGCACTGATAGTGGCAAAAAAAGTGGTTTTTTGGCAGGCCCCATCCTCACATATACCAATAGCCCATGGCTCCGGCAGGACGATAATGATAATTGCCAGCAATATGATGATAAAGCCGGTCAGCAACCGCGCCTCCGCAGTGCGCAGCACCAACAGGGCGGAGGCCAGGATTACGGCCAACAGCATAACAATAAACTCCGCCTGATACGCATAATGACAGTTCATCGGACTGCCGCTTTTGGAAAGCCCATTGCAAATCGGTATAATCCTCGGCAAAATCAGCAGCCATATACTAATAATGACAGCACCCCAGGAAAATATTTTATATTTATTCATCCATATCATCTCCTATTCAGCTACTTGTTTAATCCACAACCCTGTCCGGCGTCTGCAACTGCAGCAGGCAGCGACGACTTGTGCATTTCGTGATTGCCGCTATGCCGGAATGGCACCCGGTTAACCCCGGCATACAAAACTCCAATCCCCAACAAGAAAACCAAAAACGCGATAACCAAAAATCTCTGCAGCGTCATATTCATCCTTCCCTCTCCTTGAAATTGTTTAGAAATTTATATTTTCTCACAGGCGAAAAATTACAAAGCCGGGAATGCTGTAAGCAATCCCGGCCTTCAGTTTTTCTAATCAGCCTGGAAACAGTAATTATCTATAAGTGTCCAGCACCCTATCGTAGATATCCTCTATGACTCTGAGTCCGCCATTGTAACCGGCATACCCGCAATTTAACACAAGTCTATAGGTAATCGGAACACTGACAATCAGAAGATCAGCCCCTACCTCCTTCGCTAAATCCCTTTCCCAGCCACTGCCGACAATTAACGCCCTGTTTTTGTGGGCATCTGTCCTGATTTCTTCCTGAATTGCACCGGCGTCAACGTCAAAGCTGACTACAGCGGAACGAAACTCAGAGATATTTTCAAATTGCTCCTGTACCTGCGCCTGAAATTCTGCCGGTGTATCATCAATAATATACTGTTTGGCCGGAAGAATGCCAAGCTCGTTCAACAGGTATTTAGAAAAACCGATGGCATAAGAAGCATCCAGTATGGTATAAAACCGCCGGGGAAGGCCGTATCTGAATTCAAGCATGAAGTCGGCCGTTCTCTCAATATGCATGTAGAACCTTTCCTCTTCCTTGGTAATAAAAGCTTCAGCTTTTTCTTTGTCCAGGGCGGCAAAATCGGCGACCTGCCTTAAGAATTTCGTTGTTTCCACCCCGCCGATCGGCAGATAGGGAAAATGAACATAGGGCGTGCCGTATTTGCTTTCCAGATGTTTGGCAATGCCCAGGCCGGGCCAGGCGCTGACAACGATGTTAAACTCGGCCTGCGGGATGGTCTTCCATTCCTCGACGCCCCCGGAGCCTGAACCAAAAAGAACATTAACCTTAAGTCCAATCCCTTCCAATACCCTTTTGATTTCCTCCAGATTGCCGTTCCAGAAAGGATCTTGATACGGAATTGTGGCAAACACATTGGCCAGGCCCTTGGTTTTCGCTGTTCCCGGCTTGAATTTATCGACATATTGGTCAACAATTGCCTTGACTACCGTCTCATGGCTTACATAGTTATTGCTTTTGAAACCGCCTGTTTCGACATATACGATGGGTTTATCCTGTTCCTGGTACTCACCGGTTACCTGCCCGGTATCATCCCCGACAATATCCGAAGTGCAGCCGGTGAGCACCACATACAGGTCAGCGTCAATAACTTTAAAAGCGCCCTCAATCACGCTTCTTAATTTTTCTTCGCCGCCAAATACAATTTCAGCTTCGCTGGCGTTCGTACAAGGTACGGTGTTTCCACCCGCATAGCCTTCTCCCTGTCCAAGCAGCCTGCTGACTTTCTCACCGCAGCCCGGGCCGGAGTGCAGAATAGGCACAGCTCTGGTTATGGCGATCACCGTCTGTTGTGCGCCTAACGCGCAAGAATAGCGCGGTTGTTCAATAAACGTCGACATCTAAGTCACCCCTGAGAAAAGAGAATGGATTTTGCTCCAGCCACCATTTGGTGTAAGGCATACTGCTGTGTTTGGCAAGATTTGTGACAAACTCTTTATTATCAAGGGTTCCCAAAATTCTTTCCGCATAATTCAGTATGCCCTGATAACCAAAGCCAAACTGTTCATCCCCAATTAAAAGTGTAGGAATTCCCAATTTTGCTCCCCACAGTGTCATGCCTCCATGTCTGGCAATCATAATATCCGGCCGCACTTTATTTAAAATATTCACAAGTTCATAGGCTTGTTTGTTGCAAACATTATAATTGGGAACATCACCATACGTATTCACAGCATGGGCCAAGGCATCGGAAACGGTATCCCCGTTGTCATAAATAGGATCATGGTGAAAGATTGCCGCGCCCTGAACCTCCATGCCCAGTTCCCGCAACAAAGCGATCAACGCGTGTCCGTGAGCGGCTCCTGCGGTTAGATAGGCGGTCTTCCCCTGCAGCTTGGCGCGATATTCCTTAATTTTCGGCAACACCCGTTCATGTTCTTTGGCAATGACTGCCTCGATTTCTTCTTGCCTGTCAAGCACTTTTCCCAGTTCTCTCATCCACAGATCGGTGCCTGCAATACCGTAAGCCGGCGGAGACTTAATTTCCGGCACTCCATAAACCTGCTCCAGTGCGGCACCGATGTATGTGCCGAGAGTCGGACAAATCTGAATGGTTGCCGCCGCTTCGGAAATGTGTTCCAATTGGGCAATTGTTGAAAATGGCACAATATAATCAGCTTCGTATCCTAACGGGTTCAACAGTTCGTCAAATATTTGGCTGCCCCAAAAGTTCACAATGTTAACCTTATTGGACTTTTTCTGCGGCGGCTTTACGATCTTTCGCACAATGGAATGGTATGCCGAATCAAAGCCTGTCGTCCAGATTTTGGACTTAAAACCTTCACAGAAGCAGGCTACTACAGGAATTCCAAGTTCCTCAGTCAAAGCGTTAGCCACCCCTTCCACATCATCACCGATGATTCCTGAAGCGCAGGATGTTGTAATAAATATGGCATTCGGCCGTACTCTTTGATAAACGCCGCGGATGGTACTCTCCAGTTTCTGCGTCGCGCCAAAAATAGTGTCCTGTTCCTCAATGTTTGTATTAAAATACCGTCCTATTACCGGTGGCAGCTTTCTTTCCATCTGACCTACCCGGTATACAAAATTAAATGTAAAAAAATCTCCCGCGCAGCCTACCGGAGCGTGGTTGATGACGGCAGCATCCTTAATCATGGAAAGCTGACAAAAAGCATTTACTGAACTGCATCCCATACACTGGCTGAAACTTCTTGCACTGTCTTTAAGGCTGCCTGCCCGCGCACATTGGACAAGTTCTCCTGCAGTTCCCTCAAACCCAGTAATAGAGCCAAGACGAACTTCCCTGATTTGTACTTCAGATTCTTTGAGGTTAACGGCACTCATAATTGGACCTCCCAGTATTGAAAAAATAAAGAGACTCCGGGTAAGTACGCACTTTACCCGAAGCCTCTGTTTTACTCACAGTCAGCTTGCATAAGTCATTGATTAAAGTTTGCTAAATTATAACATTCATTTTTTCAAGTGTCAATTGGTTCTTATTCATCTGTGCGTTATTCATCTGATTTCTTTCATTTCTGCCCCATAGCTTCCCGGGCATAACGTTTGGCCGCGTCAAGCTCCTGCAGGGTAAGCATCGAGTCGCGCAGCCTGCTGACTCTTCTGCCGATCATGTCACTGAGAAAACGAAAGCCTGAACAGAACTTGGACGTTTAACAAATACCCTATCCTCCCTGAATTATTCCTTATTTGCACCCGTGGGAGCAGCCGCCGCACGAACCATCACTGCCTGACGGCTGACAGTCTGCAGCTGTTTTCGGAATAATGTTTCTAATATATTTCCCCCTTTTCCCATAAGCCTTTAACGCTTTATCAATTGGACTGGTCACCGCTAAAGCAATAATGTTATAACTCCGTAGCTCTTTCTCCGCCCGGGGTCCGATCTGGGTTACCAGCACTGCTTCCACATCGGCCAGCAACTGAGCTGTGGCACCGGCAGTGTGAGCATTGGTGCTATCAACGCAGTGAGGATTATTTTCCCGGCGTTCAAGAAATGTGTACACTTCGCTTTCATCCACTTCATAAATCCAGAATTCCTTTGACCTGCCAAAATGCTCGTTAATAAATACACCGTCTGTACTGGCTACCGCAACTTTAGCCATATTCTCACTCCTCTAACCTATATTCACCGCGCGAGTTCATAAATAGCGTGCGCGTAAATTTCTGTCGCTTTAAGCAATGTGTCAATCGAAATAGACTCATTTTTGCAGTGGGCACTGTGAGCGTTACCGGGAAAATGCGCGCCAAAGGCTACAAAATTGCCTAATACGCGAGCGTAAGTCCCACCACCGAGCGCCAGCGGCTTGCCGGTAAGACCTGTCACCCTGGTATAAATGCCAAGCAGGGTTGATACAAGCTGGGACTCTTTAGACACATAGTGCGGCGGTGAATCACTATAAGATTCAAATGAGAAGTCGTACGCCTTACCGGCTGCTTTAAGTTTTTCTATTATTTCCGCAGCATTATGGGTAACAGGATACCGAATATTGACTGTAAGGGTTGCTGTCCGTTCATCCACTTTGATTAATCCCAAGTTATAAGTCAAATGTCCGGAAACCTCATCTTGTGCAGTAATGCCCAGACTTTCGGAATCGGAGGCAATTTTCAGGAAATCAAGCACTGGATGATTGATAACATTTTGCAATTCCCTGGCCAGCTTAATAATAGCATTGTCCCCCAACTCAGGAGTTGAAGCGTGTGCAGCCACCCCGGTTGCTTCATAGATTATTCCTTCGAACGCGGCTTTCGCGTATGCCGGCACGACGTTATGGGCAGTGCCACCTGTAAAAGTCAATTTTATTGTTCCTTCAGAAAGAGTTGTTACAAAATCTCCGCTTAGCACTCCTTTCTCGGCATGAACGACAGGAAATACGCCATCCGGTGTAAATCCGCCTGTAGGAAGTCCTTCTGTTTTTATATAATGTTTAACGCATTTGAAACCGCTCTCCTCATCGCATCCGAATACGAGACGCACCCGCTTTTTAACAGCCAAACCGCTGTCACGTACGAGCTTGAAACCATAAAGGGCCGCTACTGCCGGTCCTTTATTGTCCGAAGCGCCGCGGCCATATATGCTGCCGTTATGGATTTCCCCGCCGAAAGGCGGATAATCCCAGCCAGTTCCTTCAGGTACTACATCTAAATGCGGCATAATGACAATGACTTCTTCACCTTCGCCAAATTCAAAATATCCGGCATAGCCGTCCAAATCTTTAATTGTAAACCCCCATTGCTTGCCAATAGCTAAAACATAATCTAACGCTTCTCTGTTGCCTTTGCCGAAGGGAGCGTTAGGCAGAGGTTCTGTTTCAACAGTATTAAATTGAATCAGTTTTTGGGTTGTTTCTATAATTTCGTCTTTGATGGCAAGGACTTCATTCTTAAAGGCCATAAAATTTTCTCCTCCAGAGAAAAAACAAAGACCTGTGCAAGTTTCACCCTTGCATAGGCCTTCAGTTTTTTTACTGATCAGCTTTATTTCGCTTTTATACTACCACTTATTAATAAAAGCTGTCAATACTTTAGAACGCAGGAACAACTGCAACTCCATACTTATCCTGAATATATTTTTTGACATCCGGTGAAGTTAAAATTTCGGCTAATATTTTGATCTCCGGCCGGTTCTCGTCACCTTTTCTCACAAATAAATCATTGGCATAGGGAGAGTTTGCATCTTCTCTAAATAATGCGGTTTTAGGGTCTATTTTGGCATCAAGAATAAAGTTGGTGTTAATGACAGCGCCCTCGACATCAGGCAAAGATCTGGTAAGCTGCGCCGCCTCCACTTCGACAAATTTCAGATTCCTGGGATTATCAACAATATCCCGGGGAGTTGCAGAAAAATTAGTTATGCCGTCTTTCAGTCTAATCAGGCCGTTCGCCTGCAATAGGACCAGTGACCTGTATTCGTTGGACGGATTGTTAGGAATGGCGATTTTAGCGCCCTCTTTCAGTTCATCCTTGGATTTTATTTTCTGCGAGTAAAAGCCAATCGGTTCTACGTGTACTTTGGCGGCAACAACAAAATCATAGCCCTTCTCTTTGGCCACCGACTCGTAGTAGGGAACATGTTGGAAATAGTTAGCATCAATTTGTTTGTTTTGCAGCGCCGGATTCAATTGCCCCTCGTCATCCAACACGACAATTTCGAGATTGATCCCTTCCTGTTTTAGTTTAGGTTTAATAAAGTTCAATATTTCGGCATGGGGTACTACCGCTGCCCCTACTTTAACGGTAACTTCCGGTTTCGCCGTGGGTTGTGCAGTTTCTTTGTGGGATGAGCACCCGGTAAATACACCGGCAGCAACTACTACGCAGATAATTGCCAATATCGCTTTTAAAATAATGCCTTTTTTGAACATAATAATCATCCTTTCGCAAATAGATTTTCTAATCAAATTTATAGCGTTTCCTGTTTATGTATTTAGCTATCGAGTCACCTCCCCACTGTACTCCTTGCACCAGAATAATCAGAATAACGACAGTGGCGATCATGATATCATCCCGGTACCGCATGTACCCGAAACGGATGGCCAGACTTCCCAGTCCGCCGGCGCCAATTGCCCCGGCTACTGCCGTAAAGCCGGTAATCGCTATAATGGCCAGCGTCACGCCGCGGACAAGGGATGGAAGGGCCTCAGGAATCAGCACTTTGGTAATGATCGTAAGCGGATTGGCGCCAATTGCCATGGCGGCTTCGATTTTACCAAAGCTGACTTCTTTTAAGCAGTTTTCAATAATCCTGGCCAAAAAGGGAGCTGATCCGATCGACAGAGGCACCACGGCTGCTGTAGCGCCAAGGGTTGTTCCCACGATAAATCTTGCCAGGGGAAGCAGGACAACAATTAAAATAATAAACGGAAAAGAACGCACAATATTAATGATTGTTCCAAGCCCCTTATTGACTCTGGGAGCCTCCAGCACATGTCCCTTCTCGGTGACCACAAGAATGATACCCAGCGGCAAGCCAATCGCCAGCGCTGCAAGAGTGGACAGTATTACCATGTATGCGGTTTCTCCCAGACCGGTTAACAGCAGCTCTAACAAATCGTCGTTCAAATTCCCTCCCCCTCCCTGTATATTCTTTGGGCCTGGAAACCCTGCAGGATACTAATAAACCTTTTGGCAGTATCACTTTCAGGGTTTAGGAAAAACTTTTCCACAGGCCCGCTTTCAACGATTTGTCCGTCCTCAATAACAGCCATATTGTTGCAAATATGTTTCAATACATCAAGTTCGTGAGTAATTAATACAATAGTTAGTCCCAGTTTTTTGTTGATATCTTTCAGCAGTTCCAATATGGAAAAGGTTGTTTGCGGATCAAGGGCTGAAGTGGCTTCATCGCTAAGCAGTACGTCAGGTTTATTGGAAAGTGCCCGTGCGATACCCACCCTTTGCTTTTGTCCGCCGCTTAATTGCAGTGGATAAGCCTTGGCTTTATCTGTCAAGCCCACCAAATCTAAAATCTGTTCCACCCTGCTGTTTATAAGGTTTGAGGGATAACCGGCAACTTCCAGGGGAAACGCCACATTTTCAAATACCGTTTTAGCATCAAACAAATTAAATTGCTGAAAAATCATGCCTATTTTTCTTCTCGCCAGTCTCAGCTGTTTCTTACTCATGGCAGTAATGTCCTGATCCTCAATAAGAATAGTGCCGGAATCCGGTTCTTCCAGTCGGTTCAGACACCTGATCAGCGTTGACTTTCCTGCCCCACTAAAGCCGATAATACCAAAGATATCCCCCTTTTGAATCTTCAGGTTTATATTATTTAGTGCTTTGATGCTGGCATGTGGTGTAAGATAGGTTTTGTTAACATTTTTTATGGTTATCATGGATTCCCACCTCACTGTGCTAATTTCTGTGCATCGATCCCTGGCTAATAAAACTCCTCTCATTAAATTTAACTCATACTGGACCTGAGAAGGCTTGGTTCCGCACCTATTTTACAATACATGCGAAACCAAGCCTCCAGTATTTCTGGTCAACTTCGGGTAATGCGAATATTTACTTACTGTTGCGAAATTCGTAATTTCCGGCAAAATGAAAAAGCTGTATCCCATAATAAATGGGACACAGCCTCTAGTTCTTTTGACCAGTCAGCATGCCTCTTTGCATTTCGAATTAAAAATATTTTACATCTGTCAAAAATAATTGTCAATACCCATACCGGGTTTCGTTTTCATTGCTTTAGCTTCTCATTGTTTTAGCTATACGGTTTTTTAGTACTGATTGGGTTCAAACTCTTTTTAGGAAGATATACTAACTCCATATTTTACATCTACTTTGCCCCTAGCTGTCATTATCTAAACTAAGAAAGAAACAACCTAGTGTTATCACAGATTATTTCTTTCTGTATATTCTGAGCGACAACCATGACATTCTAACTTTTTGCTGTATACCGTCTTGACTGCCCAATGGGACATGAGTTTCGGCAATTGAAACAAACATACATGTACTGCACAATGCCTGCTTGCCACAGTTCCCAAAAGGAATTATCCATAAACAATTCTTTTTGCTCTCTAGGAGGGCTGTTCACGAACTTTTGCCAGAAAGAGATGGTACCCCTTAATCCATGAGGCTGAATATATGGGCTGCATTTGCCGATATCGGTTTTGCCTTCCTCATCGAGAGCCCCTACAGGACAGCTTTCAACGCAAAAGTTGCAGTGGTTACACAAATCCTCTTTCACCGGAGAATCAGCAGGCAGATCGAGATCGGAGAGCACTGCTGAAAAGATCATCCGAGCACCATGCTTGGGGTGAATCACCAAGTTGTGCCGGCCAAAAGTACCCAACCCTGCAGCAACCGCTGCATGGCGCAGGGATACTTCCGCGATCCCGCCTTTGCTCATATCTATTGGAAATGAATACGGCACAGTCATGGCCCTGGCATCGTATTCTCTTTCAATAAACCGCGCCAATCTGTAATTACAAGTTTGGGAAAACCTAATAAGATCCAGTCTGCCGTTCGTGGCAATCTGCCTGTTCGGACTGTCACAGTTGGAGGTTTCTTTATAGGCGAGTACGATCATGGACTTGGCTTCAGGGAAGATTGATTCCATTTTCGTCGACTTGGGGCTGTTGTAGCTGGATACCGCTGCGATACCGACATCATCCACGCCAAGCCTGATAACGAAATCCTTGATTTTTCCCTTCATCTCCGTCAACTCATCTTTAATTTTTTCACCGATAGTGCTCATAAGATCAGTCCTCCTAAATTTATTCTCTATTTAGTTAGACTGTTCCTAGAACAAAAGGTTAGGTAAAAGTGGCCCACTTTTTTTTGCAAATCCTTCTTTGAGCATCTCTGCCATTTCTTCATCAGTTCTTGCCCAATAAACGTTCCGATATATATCGCGCAAGTCGCGCAGGTATATTTTTAGCTTGTCTGGAATAGTAATCTTGGCCGTAGGATTGGTTATACAATCTTTTGTAACTCCCCCATGTGATCGAACCGCTTTAACCCACTGTTCACAACGGCAGGAATTTGATTTATTAATGAAAGAACACCTGCTTTCCATGTAGCCGATTAATCTTTTTTTAGCCTGATGCAGTGTTGTTTTGAGTGTACCGACAGTGCATTCCAATATTTCGGCGGCAATTTTATAGGGTAAATCTAATCCTATTACCAAGAAAAAGGCCTTTCTCTGGTGAAGCGGCAGGCATTCCGTAAAGCCAATCATGCAGATCCGCATTACTTCATTAGCCACTAATTTGCTTTCCGGATCGTTAGCGGGATTAGGATCGATCAATTCCGTTTCAGAGCAACCCAACCTTTCGAGAGTTTCATAAATGGGTAATTTCGCTCTTTGTCTCATATAATCGCTGGCAACATTGATGGTGATGCGACATATCCAGGTAAAAAATGAACTGTCTGCCCGAAAGGTATGAAAGGAACGAAAAGCCCGTAAAAAAGCTTCCTGGGTTATATCTTCGGCATCATTACGACGGTCGGCAGCTGAGACTCCTCTGTTGGCTAGCCCGAAAGCCAGTCTATATACCTTGACATAGTTGTCACGGTATAGTTGCTCAAAAAGCTCGGAGGAGTTATCATACATAATATCACCTCGTTTTTGCTATCATCCAAAGGATAACAATATGTATCTTAATTATTATCAGAAGTAATAATCGATTCAACTCTCATATTCATTCAACTAATTTCTATAAATTTCCTGTACAAGATTACTTCAATATACTATAGCGACTTTGATAATACAATTAAGTTATTATATAAAAAGAAAGGATCTCCAGTAACTCCCCCTATACCCAGCGACGGTGATCTGCCAGCTTGAGTCTGTCGTCTATTCGTTGATATTGTAAAAGAAGAAGCCGTCCTGGTGCGTATACCGCTGCCGTTGATACTGTCGGTAAGTCTGGCATTATTACGCTATCGGATGTTAAGCTCTTCCCCTAAGGTAAAATTCTTGACACATATTAAAATAGGCGATTATAATAAGAATACAAAATAAATTCTATCACTTTAACTGTTCAATAAGCATATTCATACCTAAAGTCTGCTTGTGATATTTAAATTTAATATCGAGGAACGCTGATTAGTCAAAGAACTAAAGGCTAGTGAAACATTGTGAGAGATGTTTCATTAGCCTTTGTTTTATTTTAATGCGAAATAATGATTATTAAGAAAACCCAGAACCATAAGAGGAGGAGGAAAATTTATGCCCATTAACTTAAATGTTACTTCGGCAGGAACCCGTGAAACCAGGTTAGGATCAATTACAGGTTATTCCGGCAATCTTCAGGACTTGGTTCACCAGAGTAAGTGCGGAACACTGCAGGAAAAAGAACGTTGCTTTAGTCAGTCAAGTTCTTGTGACGCCGGTTGCGCGTTAAGCCAGCTTGCCTACATTAGGGATGTTGCCGTGATCAATCACGCGCCCTCGGGATGCACAGCGATGTCTTCAACGATTATTGTCAATCATACTCAGCTTGCAGCGAAAAGGGGCGTTTCCTATAATACTGTTTTCCTGGGAACGGATATGGACGAATCTGATACGATTTTTGGCGCTACAGCCGATCTTCGAGAAATAATTATTCAAGCATATAACCGTTACAAACCTAAAGCGATTTTCGTGGGGACTTCCTGTGTGTCCGGTATTATCGGTGAAGACGTGGACAGTGTTATTACCGAACTAAAATCCGAACTGCCTATTCCTTTAGCGCCGGTCCATTGTGAAGGATTCAAATCAAGAGTGTGGGCATCCGGCTTTGACGCCGCGGATCATGCTGTGATTACCAGCATTGTAAAGCCGCCGCAAACAAAGCGAAATGTAATCAACTTTAAGAATTTTAATGAAAGCGCCAGAAAAGAAATTATTGAAATTTTTGCCAATTTTGGTGTTGAACCCTTTTTCCTTTATGCCAATACAACGGTGGAAGAACTTACTCATCTGTCGGAAGCGCTGGCCACCGTGTCAATATGCGGCACGTTGGGAACATATTTAGGCAACGGCTTGGAACAAGAATATGGCATCCCGTATGTTAAGACCATCAATCCGTTAGGCATTGTCGGCTTCGAAACCTGGCTCAGGGAAATCGGCCGGGTTATCCATAAAGAAGCCGAAGTAGAAGCTTATATTGAACAGGAACGGGCATTTTACCTGCCTAAAATTGAAGAAATTAAAAAAGAACTCAAAGGAATTCGCGCGGTTCTGGGAATGGGAGCAAGCTTTGCTTTTCAGGTATCACGTGTACTGCAAGAGCTTGGAATAGAAGTAGCCTGGGTAGCTTCCTGGCATTTTGACAGAAAATACGACAATAATGAAATTCCCCCCTACCTTGAATATTTGTTAAAAGAAAATCCTGATTTAAAAGTAAGTGTCAGCGATCAGCAAAATTTCGAAATTCTGAATATATTAAACACCCATAAACCAGATATTTATATTGCCAGGCACCCAGGTACCACCGTCTGGGCCATCAAACAAGGGATTCCGGCCTTCTTTCACGCTGATGAATATAAGACGTTTGGCTATAGAGGCACCCTGGACTTTGCCCAGACAATACTTGATACTATCCGCAACAGAAGCTTTGAGCAAAATCTGGCAGCCAGAATTACGCTTCCTTATTCCGATTGGTGGTATAAACAGGATAATGCATCATTCCTAAAGGAGGATTTGAAATAGATGCCGAAAATATTGGATCAACCCAGATACAAATGCGCCATGGCTGCCATGCAGACAGTCCAGGGAATCACCAAGGCCTTGCCGATATTGCATTCAGGCCCCGGCTGCGCCGATAAGCTTCAGGCAGGAAATTATGGCGGTTCAGGACATTTTGCGCCCCGGGTTTTCCCTTGCACCAATCTAAATGAAAAAGACGTGGTTTTTGGCGGCTCAGAACGCTTACGGGAAACCATTGAAAACGCGCTTAAAGTAATCAATGCCGACATGTATATTGTATTAAGCAGTTGCTCTTCGGAAATCATCGGCGACGACATGGAAGAGGTAATCCGCTCCTTCCGGGATGCGGAAAAACCCGTGATTTTTGCTTCAACAGCGGGATTTAAGGGAAATAATTATCTGGGCCACGAATGGGTTGTTCAGGCGATTATCGAGCAATATCTAAAGCCCGCGCCGCAAAAAACCAAAGGGCTCGTGAATATATGGGCCAGTGTCCCTCAACACGACCCCTTCTGGTATGGAAATTTGTTTGAATTGGAAAACCTGGTTGCCCAGCTTGGCCTGACCCCTAATACAATTTTCGGCTATGACCGGGGCGTCAAGAATATCGATAAAATCCCGGCAGCCGAACTTAATCTGCTTGTATCGCCTTGGGTTGGTCTGAATAATGTGAAGCTTTTACAAGAGAAATTTGGCACACCTTATTTGCATCTTCCCACTCTTCCTATCGGCTCTTTTGAGACAAGTAAATTTTTACGGGCCGTGGGAGAATTTGCGGGCGTCGATAAGCAAAAAGTTGAAGACATTATCACAGAGAATGAGAGAAAATATTACTATTTTATTGAACGGTTCGCCGATGTATTTCTGGAAACCCGTGTTATGTCCAAACGGTTTGTTGTCGTTTCCGATGCTCAATACTCATTAGCCGTAACCAAGTTCCTGGTTAATGATGTCGGTTTATTTCCTTCAAAGCAATATATCACCGATAACACGCCAATTGAACATCAGGAGCAGATTAAACAGGAATTTAAAAAATTGAACTATGGGATTGAAGCGGAAGTAGCCTTCCTCTCTGACGGCTATCTAATCCAGAATGAAATTCAAGATACGTATTTCCCCGGGTATCCTCTAATAATCGGCAGCTCGTGGGAAAAAAAAGCAGCGGAAAAAACTCAGGCACATTACCTGGCAGTTTCCTGGCCGGTGAATGAAAGGCTGGTTATTAACAGCTCCTATGTCGGGTATGGTGGTGGACTTAAGCTTCTCGAAGACATTTATTCAGTAGTTCTTACCAGATTTAATTAAATAGAGTGTAAATGGCATTTTTGTAGAGGAAAAAAAGTGAAAAGTCTCCTAAAAATCTGCCCGACCAATTTATTAATTCGTCGGGCATTATTGCTTTATTACCCCTAAAGCCTAACCCCATGTTCCCCGATTTCCTATTTTATGATATCATAATTCTTAGCATATCAATTTGTATGTTAAGGTGGTTAAGTAATTCTGATTCCCAATTAGCCGGTAATGCTTTTGAAAGAGCATATTTGTTATTATTTTGCAACGATGAGGTTTTAGTGAAAGAACATGGTGATGTCATCCATTTCCCTGCTTTACCTGACCAAAAAATCCATCATAAAATCCGGTGATAAAACAAATTACCGGGATTTTTAACGGCAGCATTTTAGGAGGCTCTCCGGCCTCCTCTTCTTTGTTTATGCAGGGTATAACGGTTGCCAAAAATGCCATCGGCAAAAAAAACAGGATAATTTTGACCACAGTCTCATTGGGAAACAACAGAATAACCTTGGAACCGAGAAAACCGCCCAGCAGCGAAAATACAATTCCTCTACTGACTACTTCCCAAATTACTTTTTTATTTATGACAAAATTAAGAAGAGGGCCGGAAAGCCCCAGCGTTGGCTGTCCCCTCCATTTTGGGGATTAGCGTCTTTATTTCTCAGCTACACAAACAAATAATCCCGTGATTGGTACCGGCGCAGAATAATTATTCAACAACTCCCCAGGCATAGTGAGTGTGGTCAGTCGCATGATAGTCATCTGAACGTCCTTGGAAGTAACGTCTTTCGATTTCAGACGGATCTAAGTTCTCATGGAGACATAAACCTAAACTTGCAATGTCTATAGCAAGTTTAGACGGTTCAAAGCCTGTGATAATTGGTTCACCTGTCCGTTGCGTATATTGTTTCCATCCTTGCATACGAGGAGCCACTTTCTCAGGTATAAATGCATCGGCATCGTAATAATCGAAAATAATACTGCTGCCTGTTGGTACGATATTGGCAATAGTACGTAATGTGGCAAATACTGTGTCACGCGATAAGTAATAGGTGACACCCAGCCAGCTAAAAAAAGTTAAAGCATTTGAGTCAAAGAATGAACGGTTAAGTGCTGTTTTCAAATTTTCCTTTGTAAAATCCACTGGGACAAAGTGTAGGTTCAATGGTTTCTCCCAGCCTAACTCGTCAATACGTTGGCACTTGGACGCTTGGGTTGCGGGATGGTCGACCTCAAACACACGAAGCTGATTTACCATGTCCGGACGACGAAACGCAAAGGTATCCAGTCCTGCCCCAAGGATAACATATTGTTGCACTCTCTGTTTTTTTACCGCTTCTTCAAGATTGTCTTCTGTAAATCTTGCGCGACTAATCATGTCGGGTGTCGACGTGACGTTCTGAATAAAAAACGCCAAGGCGTTCGCTTGGCTAGAAAACGTCTTATCAGGGAATCTGTTTTCCGCTATCTTCGTAAATTGCTGAATGAATAATTCACGTTCTGCGTGCGAAAGTAATTGAAACGCCAAAAAGTCGTTAAATATTTTCGGGTCATCATGTTCGGCATGATAACCACGCTCGAAAGCAGCCATCAATGCAGTAATACTTACTTGATTTTCCTCCATCTCATCTCCTCCTTTGTTTCACGACACCCTCTTTATTTTTCACATTCGATATACGCCATAGGAACTTTCAATGCCAACTCACCATTTTTATCTGCAATATCATTTAATCTATTTTCAAGATTAGAGAATACTATATTCCAATTCTCTTTTTTTATAACTTCTTTCCAGTCTTGTAAAAAAGCCAACTTGATGAAATAGTGATTCAAAAAGGCGTTGCCATCCACAAACCTCATAACATAACTGGCCTCGACGATATTCTCTACCGTAAACCGGTTCCTGTTTACGAGTTTTTCAATACCATCTAATGTGTACCTTTTTTTCATATGTTCATCCAGTTTCTTGATTTCATCATAGAATTTTAAATCATTTAAAACTTCTATCCATACAGAATAAAACTGACTGAAATGATTATACAGATTTGTTGTAAAAATCAGTTTTCCTTTTGACCTTAATACTCTAAAGCATTCAGCAATAACTTCATCCGGATTCTTAAAATTATTTATCCCCAGATTTGATATTACAATATCGATATACTCTTCAGTAAACGGCATTGTTTCCCCAATACCTTGTACAATTTCTACATTCCTGATTCTGTATTGCCTTTTCTTTGCTTTAGCCCTGTCAAGCGCCAATTTCCAGGGATCAATGCCAAATAGTTTACATGTCTTACCATATCTCTGCGAAAGTTCAAGTAAAGGAAAACCGGTTCCACAGCCAACATCAACAATTTTTGCATTTTTTATAAATGGAATATTATTTAATAATAGAATTCCAAAAGGGGACGACCATAAAGGCATTTCATCGTAATAGTTAACCATTTCATCATCAAAGTCTATCTGGTCATCTAAAAAATCAATCATTACATACTTCACCTCAATAACCCAAATTAAGCAATTCACTGCCGCCAGGAACTCTTACCACATTTAAACAATCGGCTATCATTGGGCACCATTAAGAGCTTCTAGAGCCGCCACCGGAAAGATTTACTTTAGTAATTTTACGAGGTATATTGGCGTAACTGTATTTAATAGCCAGGCCAATTCCTTCAAATAGAGACCGCAGAACACCCAAATAACCCTCCATAAATTTTTCTTTCCCAAAACTGAATCATACCAGGCCCGAAGTTTTCATTAGGCCGTTTCCAAAAATCAAATTTATCATAAAAATCCTCTTTTCCCTTAGCTGCCATCAATCCGATAACAGCACCTAAGCACGCTGTTTTGCTGATAAAATTTCAAATGGTATGCCTACTGTCATATCAAATAGTTTTGTCATCGGTTTTTCAATAAAAAATCCCAGCCTTTGCAGCGCTTCACTGAAAAAATCGCATGGAATAACCGGATAACCCCGCTCATGCAAGTATAAAGTGTCATTGCCAAATCCGCACCCTAAATCAATGATTGGAACACCTTGAGAACTCTCCAAAACATCAGCATATTTGTCTAACCATAAATCATACACGGGTTTTTTATTACCGCGGGAAAGATATAGTTCATTCCAATAATTTCTTTGATCGTTCATTTTTCTCCTCCAACATCATTCTGTATAATGTGCTGTTTAGCTTGAACGAGTTTTATCGCTCTAAGACCCTGGATAAGGCCGACTAAACTTCAGGTGGGGTTAAAACCCCACCTGATAACTAAGTCTATGTTAATAAAGTACACTATTTCTGACTAGCTGCAAGTGCTTTCTCCAAATAATATAGCAAATCATCAATATCTTCCAAACCAACCGATAAGCGCACCAGATCTTCCGTAACCCCGGATGACAACTGTTCTGCCGGGGTTAATTGCTGATGAGTGGTGCTCGCCGGATGGATGACCAGCGACTTCGCGTCGCCGACGTTAGCCAGGTGAGAAAACAAGCCTAAATTATCGATGAACTTGGTCCCTGCTTCCAGACCGCCTTTGATGCCAAAGGTGAGGATTGCCCCTGCGCCTTTGGGGAAATATTTTTTTGCTTTTTCGTAAGATGGACTGCTTTTTAAGCCAGGATAGTTTACCCAGGTTACGAATTCATGTCCCTGCAAATACTCTGCAACCTTCTGTGCGTTGGAAACATGCCGGTCGAGACGCAGGGAAAGCGTTTCCAGGCCCTGCAAAAACAAAAACGCATTAAACGGACTTATGGCTGCTCCGGTATCACGCAGTACAGTTACACGGGCTTTAAAAATAAAGGCCGCATTTTGAAACTTCTCAATATAGGAAATCCCGTGATAACTGGGATCAGGTTCAACAAAGCCGGGGAATTTGCCGTTATTCCAGTTGAAATTACCTGAATCAACGATAATTCCGCCAATCGAAGTCCCATGACCGCCAATGAACTTGGTTGCTGAATGCACAACAATATCTGCCCCCCACTCAAACGGCCGGTGTAAATAAGGTGTGGCAAATGTACTGTCAATGATCAGGGGGATAGCATTATCATGAGCGATCTTTGCTACATTTTCAACATCAAGGACATCAATTTTGGGATTGCCGATAATTTCGGCATAAACGGCCTTGGTGGCAGGAGTTATGGCTTTACGGAAATTTTCCGGATCGTCCGGATCTACGAAATGAACTTTAATACCAAGCTTGGGTAAAGTATGGTGAAATAAATTGTAAGTCCCGCCATAAAGTGCGGCGGACGATACGATCTCATCTCCCGCTTGGGCGATTGTCAGTATGGAATATGTAATAGCCGCCTGTCCGGAGGCGACCGCCAATGCTCCCACGCCGCCCTCCAAGGCGGCCACTCTTTCTTCAAAGATTGTCTGGGTAGGATTCAGCATCCGCGTATACACATTGCCTAATTCCTCTAAAGCAAAAAGTCTGGCCGCCCGTTTTGTATCTCCCAGCACGAAGGATGTGCTCTGATAAATAGGCACAGCTCTGGCGCCGGTCGTTGGATCGGGTACTTGACCTGCATGCAATGCCAGTGTGTCAAATCCGTGTTTTCGTTCATTTCCTTCACTCATTTTTTCATCTCTCCTCAACTATTGTATTTATATATAAAAAGGCAAAGAATGAGCTTCTTCCCGGAAACTCATTCTTTGCCTTCAGCTTGGCTAACTGATCAGTCAAATCTTAATTCTTTTGTCCCATATATATTGTTACAATTGCGGTGACACTTTGAATTTTTTTTCTTCTCAAAAAACCGTCTTTTCTTATGAATCCATAAAATCCGGCTTAAGGCGTCCTCAAGTTTATTCTCAATGGCAAAATACTGGATTCCTTTATTCCCCAAAAGCATGGCAGCGCCAGGACAAATCTCACTGGCAATTACAATTTCGCAATCATCAATAATTTCAATTATCTTAATTAGCTGGCTCTTGCGATGCCCCTGGCAGGGAATACTTATTCTTCGGTTCTCCAAAAATTGCAGCCTGTTGTCACTTAACTCAAACACAAAAAACTGATCTGTACCGACAAAATCCCTGTCGACAGATTTGCCGTCATAGCTCGCCACCGCTACTCGGAATGACATTTGCATCACCCTCACTTTTGTATTACTTATACCATTAATATATCTATCAGGTATGTTATTGCGGATTACAAAAAGCCGCCTATATTTATACTCTCATAGCCAAAAAAGGCTAATCAATTACACGCTGTGTGTTTGTTTAGCCTTCGTTTTTGATCAGCACATTGTATCATATCATTATCAGAATAGTACGGTTTATAATGCAGCCGAAGGAGATATAGAGTCCGCCACATTCTGACCTTCTTTGTTTATTTTTTCGCCGGCAGGCAAATCGTTTTGCAATAGTTCCCAGATTTTATGCCTAATCCAGCCAAATTCAGCCGATGAACGAATGCCATCCCGCGGCCGCGGCAGGTTGATGTTGATAATTTCTTTGATCGTCCCCGGATTAGCCGTCATGACAGCCACCCGGTCAGCTAAAAATACCGCTTCATCGATACCATGTGTAACAAATACAATAGTCTTTTGGGTTTTTTCCCAAATGCGCAGCAGTTCTTCCTGCAGTGTCTCCCGGGTTTGAGCATCAACAGCTGCAAACGGTTCATCCATAAGAAGCACTTCCGGGTCATATGCCAGTGCCCTGGCAATGGCCACCCGCTGCTTCATGCCGCCGGATAATTCATGCGGATAGCGGTCTTCAAAGTTTTGCAGCCCGACCAGTTCAATATACCGCCGGCTTATATCCTGCCGTTCCTTGACCGGTATTTTTTTTATTTCCAGGCCAAATTCCACATTCTTGCGGACAGTGCGCCAGGGAAACAACGCATACCCTTGCAGCACAATGCCTCTGTCAAGAGCCGGACCGGTAATGCGATTGCCGTCAATAAATATTTCCCCCGAACTGGGGTGCGCCAGTCCGGCAATCATGTCCAGAAATGTAGACTTCCCGCAGCCGCTGGGACCGACAATCGCCAAAAACTCGCCCTGTTGTACAGTGAGATTCAATTGCTTAATGGCTTCAAATTCGGTCCGGGTGCCATCGCTTGCTCGCTTTATTTGAAATACCCGGCGAATATCCCGGGCAATAATCTTATCTTTCTTTTCTAAAACAGCTGCCGTTGCATTTTGACTGGACATTAACCTCACCCCTTCCTATATGTCCTCAAACAGCACGGTACTAATATATCGTTCACCGGTATCAGGTAATATCGCTACAACCAATTTGCCTGCATTTTCTTGCCGTTTAGCCAACTGTAAGGCCGTAAATGCTGCCGCCCCGGAAGAAATGCCCACAAGCACTCCTTCTTCCCTGGCCAATCGCTGGGCCGTCTCCACCGCTTCTTCGTTCTTTACCTTATAAATTTCATCGATAATTTCAAGATTTAATACTTGTGGTACAAAACCGGCGCCAATACCCTGAATTTTGTGCGGACCCGGCTTGCCGCCGGAAAGAACCGCCGAATCAAACGGCTCTACAGCTACCACTTTAATGGCAGGATTGTGTTTTTTTAGTATCTCGCCAACACCGGTTATTGTGCCGCCTGTGCCCACACCGCCCACGACAACACCAACCTTGCCTTCCGTATCCTCCCATATCTCTTCAGCCGTTGTAGCCCGGTGTATAGCCGGATTGGCGGGATTATTGAACTGTTGCGGAATAAAGGAATTAGGAATTTGGGCCGCTAACTCTTCCGCTTTGCGCACTGCTCCCTTCATCCCGTCGGCTCCTGGCGTCAATACCAGTTCCGCGCCATATACTTTCAATAAACTGCGGCGTTCCACACTCATCGTATCAGGCATTGTCAGTATCAGCCGGTAACCGCGCGCCGCAGCAATAAATGCTAAAGCAATGCCGGTGTTGCCGCTGGTAGGCTCGATAATTACCGTATCCTTGGTAATCAGCCCTTTTTCTTCCGCAGCTTTCAACATACTGAAACCAATGCGGTCTTTCACGCTGCCGCCGGGATTAAATAATTCTAATTTTACGGCAACATCGGCAACTGCTCCTTCGGTTAAACGGTTAAGCCTTAACAGTGGAGTGCCGCCAATCAGATCAGTAACACTATTTGCTATTTTCGCCATGAAATCTCCTCCTCGGAATATTAATTTTATCCTCTCTGCTCTAACGGTAAATCTCCTTCATCAATGTAAGAGAAAGCATCCTTTTTATACCATTCGGCAAAATAAGGGAGATTCACATTAGCGCCTAAATTGCGGTTAAAAGACGGATTTCGCAATATCCTGGCCAACCGTCTGGCAAATTCAAAAACACCGGCATAACCCAAATACATCAGGCTTTGATGAAACAAGGGCGCAACAGGAATCCCCTGCTTGGCTGCCCAGACATTGCCGCCTACATGACCGACATATACGTCAGGTTTTAAATTAGCAATTAAATTTGCCTGTTCAAAAGGCTGACCTGTCGCCACATTAAAAGGAACTTGTGAGATGGCTTCCTGCTCACTCAGCATCTCATCGGCAAATTGGTCGTAATGATATGTCCGGAGGCCTACAACCTCCAAACCTAGATAGGTCAGTAATTCGGCATTGGCGATAACACGAATCTCACCACCGCCGATCAACACGCGTTTTCCTTTGAATATTTCACGGAAAGGTGCCAGAGCTTCTTCCAAATGTTTTATTTCCTGATCAATAAACCGCTGAGCTTCTTTTTCGATGCCGAAGAATTGAGCAATATCCATAATCCAGCGGTTGGTATATTTAACGCCGATGGGAATGGTGCGCAGAATAAACGGAATATTGTACTGTTCTTGCAGATGTTCTACAAAATAATCATCATGGGTAGCGCAAATACTGACGTTTAGAGCAGCCTCCGTAGCTTTTTGGAAATCTTCAGGATGAGCATAGCAAGGCAGAATATTGAGATTTAAGTCCAACGCTTTAAGCAAACGGACCAGCTCATATTCATCAATGCGGCTCATGGATGACACATTGAGCACATTAACCGTACGGCTGTCACGATATTTCTCTTGCAGAATCTCAAGTTCGGATCGCATTTCTTGCCCATTGACCGGTTCCGGTTTAATTAAACTGCGTAATATGCCATGATACACCGCATCATAAGCGGTCGCCGCAATTTTGGTTTTAAATCCTTCACAATGCACAGGCACAATCCTGGCTTGAACTTCTTTTTGCGCCTGTTCAACCACGCTGTCCACATCATCGCCGATGATGGCCGGTACACAACTGTTCACAATGACAATAGCGCTGGGACGGAACTCCTTATCGGCATACAGAATGGCTTCACGTAAATTGTTTTCCCCGCCGTTTATGACTTCGTTTTCACCCAAATTGGTATTAACCCATAATAGGCCGCGGGAAGTGCTGTCCCGGAGCTGCTTGAAATTTTTATTGACCCCTGCCTGAGCCAGACTGCCTCCGGCGCAGCCAACCGGTCCATGGACAATAACCACTATATCCCGGATGGTGTTTATAATGGCCAAACTTAAGTTCAACTGGCATATTTGTGTCTGGGCAAACTTCCGCTTAATCCCATTAAGGCAGCCTTTTTTGGCTTTATCCACCACGCTGCAGCAGGAGCCGCCATAAGCGCTGCAGGCTTTCAACCTGTCTTCCCGTACTGGTGGCGCTTTTTCTTTGATGTAGTTCATCTTAAATCCTCCTCCAGAGGCAGTTTTAAAACATCCATCTACTTCGTTGCTCTTGCGGTTGCTTACTTGCGTACAACCCCCGTACGCGGCGTTGCGCAATCCTCATCGCGCCTCGTATCTGAATATTTTAAAACTGCCTCTTTTCATTAATGTTGCGTGTTTTATAACACGCTCTTATCTGCTACCTACCAACAGTCCCACCGCATCTTCCACCAAGCGCAATGCCCCGCTGCAACCTGCATAAGCCCGGTCAAGCACGATCCGGTTGGAAATGGGATATGCCACACTTAAATGCGCAGCCCCCAACGCCTCGGCGAAATCCCGGTCCAGGCTGCTGCCGAACACAAAAGCCGGACTGAAGGAATCGTAATACCGGGCGTTACTATTGCGCGGCCATACGGCATTCAAATGTTTGCTGACATTGGTTGTATCGGTGTCAAACACCACCTTGGGCTTAATACCTGAAACGAAGTCGTCAAAGCGGTTTGTCACCAGCTGCTGCTCTTCCTCACTGAGAACATCGGTAATGACTACTAGTTCCGGCAGCCATCCTAAATCATCGGCAATAAACCTGGTCAAAGCCTGAGCATAGTTGGCATCAGCTACAACTACACTGTACCGCTGTAAATCCAAATCATTATACACATCGCCCAGGCGTTCCACATAGCTGTAATACCGGGCTTTCTCGTCAGCAACCACCTTATCAACAAACTTTTTGTCAACTCCCAGCGCCGCTCCCACCTGGTGCAGAAATTGTTCCGTACCTGCAGGCCCGATAGGCAGCGACGCAATAATATATGGCACCCCGTGAGTTTCCTCAAAGACTCTGGCCGGCTGTACTCCATACACGTCAGATACTACAATATTTAAACCGGCGGCGGCAGATTTTCTTAGATTTTCAATGGTTTCACCTTCGCCAAAGAAGGTGTTGACTTTATATCCCAATTTGTTAATTAGTGCTTTCAGTGCATTTAAATTGCCTTTCCAAAACACATCCTGGATGGGCACCAAACCGAATAAATTCACTGTTTGTTTATCTTTTACCGGATTCTTCTCGACAAATTCGGCAACTAATTTACTTAAAACAATATCATACCCTTTAAAGGAATTGCCCTTAAAACCGCCTGTCTCAGCGGCAAATACCGGTTTACCCTGCTGCCGGAACCGGTTGGCGATGGAAACGGAATCGTCGCCAATTATATCCACCATGCAGCCGGTAACGACAAAATACAAGTCACCATCGACAACCTCTAATGTATTGGCAATTTGTTCCTCCAACCGGTCTTCACCGCCAAATACAATATCATTTTCGCAGACGTTGGTGCTTGGCAGTGCTTGCCCGGCACAATAGCCGCTGCCCAGGTATCCTGCCGCGCCATTGAGAGCATTGGCAAAGTTGCCGCCGCAGCCGGCTGACGCGTGCAAAATTGAAATAGTTCTCGGCAAAGCTTTCAGTGTCGCAACCGCTCCTCCCATTGTGCAGAGATAACGTGGTCTTTCGATAAATTTGCTCATAGATGTGCCTCCATGTATAAAATCAATTTATCACTAATTCAACCTTACCGGATTGACCGGTATCGGCCTCCCTTCATTTATCTATCTAAAACAAAAAGGCAAAGATTGAATTTCCTTAGGGAAACCCTATCTTTGCCTTCAGTATTTTATACTGACCAGTCAAATACATGCTTTATGATAATTTGTCAATATATTTTAGGTAAAATTATCAGAACTGATTGACGTCATCGAACACTGCGTGATATATGACTATCGGAACCTTAAAGAATTAGTTATGGCCATAAAGTGTTCACTCCCTCACTTTTTTATAAATTAACAATATTTACGAGATCCGAAACTTTAACTTTTCCTTTGGGGATTACGCCGGTTTTTTCCAAATCTTCAATCCATGGAACAACTAAATCTTCACTGATTTCAGTGTCAACGGCATAATAATGGGTTGCGTTAACCGGCACATGAATCCAGTCTTCTGTAATTTTACGGGCTTCTTCCGGATTATCATTGGCCCATTTTTGCGCCTTAGAGATTGCCCGGGCAAAACGTTTAACAATATCGGGATTTTTCGCAATAAAATTATTATTAAAGTAGTAATACCCAACGCCGCCGCCTACTCCGAAGCCAGCATCAAGACTATCGGCAATTTTTACCATGCCGGCATCATCCATCGACTTATAATACGGCGGATGTACACCGGCGACCGTTACCAGGCCTTGTTTCAATGCCTGAACAGCCTGAACGTCAGGCATGCTTACCCACTCAATTTTATCGCGGGGAACGCCTTGTTTGTCAGCGATATTGTTTGCCAAAAAATCCGCGCAAATATTATTGGTGATGGTCGAAAATTTGAGTTGTCCGGACAGCTTGTTCAGATCGGCGAAGGTATGGATGTCAGGATTGACCTTGGGATTGACGTACCAAATCATGTGGCGCAACTTGGGGTCTTTATCCGGCGTAGGATCAATCCCGGCTTTTACCACGCCTTTTATAGCGGCACCGCCGGCAATGGCCACTGCCAGGGTATTGGGATGAGCATCACCAACATCATTGTTACCATTAAGAACTGACGGTATTGCCTGCGCCGGTTGAGTATCGCCTGTATAGACTATTTTAAGCCCCTCCTCGGCAAAAAAGCCCTTTAAATCTGCTACCACCCAAGGGGTGGAAGAGCAGTCAGTCTTAGACCAGGTTTTGACTGGAATCAAGCCGTCGCTTCCTTTACTTCCCTGGGTAGCGGCAGCATTCTGTTTATTACTGAAATTAGCGCCATAGACAATTGCTGCTAATATAACCAGTCCGATTATACCTATAAGAATTTTCTTCACATTTTTTTTGTCAGCCATGATATTTATCCCCTCCCCATATTTCTCAATATAGTATCTAACTACACTTTTACTAAATTTTGCCGGCATTAACCGTATCGGAAACAACGAGGTCTGAAGGCTTAACCTTTCCCTTGGGAATTACGCCGGAATTCTCCAGATCTTTAATCCAGGGAATAACTTGCGATTCATCTATTCCGGTACCGGCGGCATAATAATGGGTAGCGCTAACCGGCACACCAATCCAATCTTCTGTAATTTTCCGCGCTTCCTCCGGATGCTCATTAGACCATTTTTGCGCCTTGACGATGGCCCGTGAGAATTTTTGAATGATATCAGGATGTTTTTCGATAAAATCAGTATTGAAGACATAATAAGTTATACCGCCGGCAGTGCCTACCTGCGCATCCAGACTGTCGGCGATTTTTACCATGCCGGCGTCTTCCATTGATTTATAAAACGGCGGATGTACGCCGGCTACCGTCACCAGTTCCTGTTTCAAAGCCTGAACGGCCTGAATGTCCGGCATGGTAACCCACTCAATTTTATCTCTGGCTAAGCCTTGATGATCGGCTATATTATTTGCCAGAAAATCGGCGCAAATATTATTGGTTATTGTTGAAAACTTAACCGGTCCTGACAGCTTGCTCACATCGGCAAATGAATGAACGTCAGGGTTAACCTTCGGATTTACGTACCAATTCATATGCCGCAATTTAGGATCTTGATCCGGTGTTGGGTCAATCCCGCCTGTCACCACGCCTTTGATCCTAGCTCCTCCGGCTATTGCCACCGCCAGTTGGTTGGGATGGAAACCACCGCCAATATCATTGTCGCCATTGAGTACTGACGGAATTTGTTGTGCCGGCTGCGTTTCTCCCGTAAAGACGATCTCCAGTCCCTCTTCTTTAAAAAACCCTTGCGTCACCCCTACAGCAAAGGGAGTAGAGCCGCAGTCCTTTCTCGTCCAGGTCTTAAGTGGAAATAGGCCGTTACTTTTAACAGATACATCACTGCCGGCCTGCTTATTGCCAAGACTGGCGCCATAGGCTATTCCGGCAATAACGGCTAAGCCGACAATACCGGCCAGTATTTTTTTAACTGTTTTCTTTTCTGCCATCGTTTTACCCTCCACAATTTTTAGTACTGCGGTCCATTTTCTTGCCAATTAATCACTTTTCGTTCCAGCCTTTCAAACAGGTAGTTCAGTGAAAGTCCCAAAGCTGATATAGTAATAGTTGCCGCAAATAACTTGGGAATTTGATAATTGATCTGCGCATTCCATACCAGCCATCCCAAGCCGCTGCTGGCTCCAATCATTTCTGCGGCAATCAGCATAAAAAAGGCCACACCTGAACTCATTTTTACGCCATGGAAGATACCCGGCGATGATGCCGGGAGAATTACTTTGAAAAACAAGTGCCAACCAGCAACTCCCATTGAGCGGGCCGACTTAATTAATAGAGGATCAACCCCTTTCACTCCGGTAATGGTGTTGAGCAGTATGGGCCACAGGCAAACCCAAAAAATCATTGCTTCTTTTGATACTTCACCAATACCGAACAATAGGATAAATACCGGAAACAAGGCAAAAGGGTTTACTTCTCCCAACAACCGTAAAACCGGAGTAATGATCCGTTCAAACAACTTGAATGAACCTCCCAGCAAAAAGCCCAGAGGAATACCGATAACAATTGCCAGCAAAAAACCAATAAGCGCCCGACTTAAGCTCACCCCGATGTGTTTGGCTAACACGCCATCGACCAGTAATTGCCAAATAGTAGCCAGTACCACCGACGGCGGTGAAATAAAAGTTTCCGGCACCCACCCGGCGCGGGGCGCTATTTCCCAGATAATGATAAAAGCAAAGATGGATGTGCCATTTTTTAGCAAAGACAAGATTTTTCCCGGCCACTTTTGTTTGTATGAGCTGCCGTCAATCTCTGCCGGTGCCTTCTTTAAAGCCGTTTCCATTATTAATTCCTCCTTTCTAAACATTTTCAGGCATTTGTTTCGGAATCTTGACGCCAACCCACAAAGGACTCTTCCAGCCAGTGGAGCAAGTAATTTATTCCCATTCCCAGCAAGGCAATGATTATTGTTCCCGCAAAGAGGCGTGGCATGATATTATTCATCGCCGAATTAAGAATGATCCAGCCCAAACCGGCACTGGCGCCAATCATTTCCGCGGCTATAAGCATGAGAAAAGCATAACTTGCCCCGGTTCGTATTCCGGTAAAAATAACCGGTGCCGTTCCCGGCAAGATGACCTTGCTAAAAATGGTTAACCGGTCTGCGCCCATTGACCGGGCGCTCTTAATATACAGCGGATCTATCTGTTGAATTCCGGCAATGGTGGTAAAAAGCACCGGCCAGATGCTGGACCAAAAAATAATGCTTATTTTGGCTACTTCGCCGATGCCGAAAAACAGAATAAAAATTGGAAATAACGAAAAAGCATTGACTTGCCCCAGTATACGCAGCAATGGACGCATTTGCCGGGACATCCCCGGAAAAACACCGCCCAGTAAAAAGCCTGCCGGCACTGCAAGAGCAACCGCCATAGCTAAACCAATGAAGGTCCGCTGCAAACTGGCTGCAATGTGAATAAAGAGCTCCCCATTGGCCGCCAGTTTACCAATGGCTATAGCTACTGCGGACAAGGGTGGGATAAATTGCCCGTCAACCAGACCAACGCGGGGAGCAATTTCCCACAACAGAAAAAAGCCAATGATCCCGGAAACATCAATTAACTGCCCTATAAGATTGTGCTGCGGCTCCTTCATGAAATTCCGCCTCCTTTTCTGCCGGCGTCTTGTTTGCCAATTGATTTACCGCAAAGCGCAAGCCAGCTTCGACCGTATTGCAAAACTCCACACTGTAAATACCTCTTCTATCCAGCTTCTCTTTCGCATGATAGCCAATGCGCATGGTCAGTACCGCATTACAATCCTGTAAAATATCAAGAATGTTGTCCCGCCGCTCCTCTTCTTCGTCGCATTCAGCCATACCAGCGCAATATTTACTGGCAGAGCGGTTCTCCAGTATGTGAAAATTCTGACCGTCCCCCTGATAAATAATAAAATTTTCCGCATGCCCAAAATGCTGGTCAACCAATCTTCCATATTTGGATGTCACTGCAATCTTATATTGTTTCTTGGTCAAATTCTGCACCTCTTTATCTGCCGGCGACCGATTGCACATACGAAACTCCAGTGAACGGTCTTCATCCAACCGTCCGATGGCGTCAGCCCGGCATTGCTGACAATGGCACATTTGCTGGATATCCAGTTGGCAAATATTACGCAGCTCATTAATTTCTTTCATGCTGGTCTGGGGAAAATCTGCAAAAGCACTGCCCTGAGCGGGAATGAGCGGCATGATATTAGTAATAAATGCGCCTAATTCTTTTACTTTCCTGACCACTTCGGGAATATGACGGTCATTGAGTCCTTTTATCATCACAATATTAATTTTGACCAATACCCCATGTTCCGCTAAATACTCAATGCCTGCCAATTGGTTTTGGAGCAGCAATTCAGCTGCGGCAATTCCCTCATAGATCGTTCCTTTATATAAAACATGTTTATAGATTTGCGCGCCTATTGCCGGATCAATAGCATTTACGGTAACAGTAACGTGATTAATGCCAAGGGCAACGATTTCCGGCCCATATTCCGGCAACATCAGGCCGTTGGTGGATAAACAAAAAGTTATATCCGGATTTGTTTGTTTAATATTTTCGATGGTCTTCCTGGTAAAGCACCAGTCAGCCAACGCATCTCCCGGTCCGGCAATGCCGACAACGCTTAGTTCTTCAATATTTTCTTTGACCCATTCAAATTTTTTCCCGGCAAGCTCAGGTGTTAACACTTCGCTGGTTACCCCTGGCCGGCTTTCATTTACACAATCAAACTTGCGGTTGCAATAATTGCATTGTATATTGCAGCTCGGGGCTACTGGCAGATGAATGCGTGCATACTTATGATGCGCTTCGGCGGAGTAGCAGGGATGCCTTTTGGTTTTTTCTAAAAGATCCTGGTTTACGCTGTCTGGACAAATGCAAGCCATTGCAGCACCTCCTTATGGTAAAATAAAGGCTGCAGAAATTGATTTCTGCAGCCTTCAGTTCTATTAGCTGATCAGCTTTTTCGCACCGTTCATTTTTTTCGGCTCAATTATTAATACCCCCCTGCGGTTAGGCTTAAATCGCTGCAGCCTGACTGCGCACTTCGCCTGTTTCCAATGCCAGCAAATGATCAGCCCACTGGGCGGCCCATGCTCTTAATTCGGCAGTATCCAGTGGAGATGGAACTTTTGATTCAGTGGTGTCAACTATTTTTTGCGCCAGACGGCTGTAAATTTTCGCCTGTTCTGAATTAGGCGCTGATTCCACCGTTGTTTTGCCTTGCAGTTCGGCTTGCGTTACCGTGACTGAGCGGGGAATATATTCTACCACCCGGGTGCTTGTTCTCTGTACGAAGTCATCCACGATTTCTTTAGCATAGGGAGCATTAATAGAATTTGCAATTAAACCGCCAAGCAAAGCACCGCCAGAATTTGAATATTTTTTAATCCCTTTAAACAAGTTATTGGCCGCATAAATGGCCATAAAGTCGGCCGAAGATACGGTAAACACGTGCTCAGCAATCCCTTCACGGATAGGTACGGCAAAGCCCCCGCATACTACGTCCCCCAAAACATCATAGATGATTACATCCAGATCCAATTCTTCATATACTTTCAACTGTTTTAGCAGTTGGACGGCAGTGATGATACCCCGGCCGGCACAGCCCACACCCGGCGCCGGTCCGCCGGCCTCTACGCAGTAAACACCGTTAAAGCCTTTGAAAATTACGTCTTCTGCTTTTACCTGTGTCTTTTCCCGCATAGTATCCAAAACGGTGGGAATATACGTACCACCTCTGAGGGTATTTGTCGAATCGGCTTTAGGATCGCAGCCAAACTGCATAACTTTCAGCCCTAATCTGGATAAAGCCGCACTGATATTGGAAGTAGTAGTTGATTTACCAATTCCACCTTTACCGTAAATTGCAATTTGCTTAATTTTTTTGCTCATATTTTACTCCTCCTAATATTTCAAAAATAAAAAGACCAGGAAGACATTTCCCTTAAAAAGAAACATCTTACTGGCCTTTAGCTTTTTTACTAATCAGCACTTATTTAAGTATTAAAGTGTCTTTTTTCTTTATTATACTCAAAACCTTTAGAAATGCAAGCGATTTTTATGAGAATGTAAAGATTCGATAATCACAATTATCTGCCAATTACCTTAAGTCTATATTCCGTCCCCATGAGCTCCTTCCATTTTATTCTCATTGACACGGCGCTTCTCCGTAGTTTCAATTTGTTCTACTTTTCCATTATTTAAACGAATTACTAGTTGCCCATACTGAATTTTCTTGAGTTCCTGCACAATTTTATCCTGAAGTGGATGAGTAGTTGTTGGCTTGCCGTATTTTATATAACCGGTTGATTTGTTTTTATTGGTAATAATAAATTTTTCAGCCTTTTCAATCTTTACGACAAAGCCATCCTGTATGCCGGCAATTAAAGATCCGTTGTCGGCCGTAAATAGAAAATGATTGATGATTTCCAGTATTTGGGGTAATGGCTGCCTGACCGGATTGCTCCTCCCTTCGCCACGTTCTGACTGAAACTCAACCGGTCTGTTTGCATTTTTTCTGTTGGCAAAGGACTCTGCCATAAAAACTCCTCCTCCTGTTAAAAAAACTAGTTACGCCGGGACAAGGCAACAGCGGCAGTCATCAGCTTTCCTATGTCTTGGAAATTAATAATTTCAATAATGCAAAAGGCAAAGGTTGTTCCCGCTGGAACCGCCTTTGCCTTCAGTTTATTCCTGATCAGCCGTGCGAAAACATCATATTAAATTAAAAAGGCTAAAACCCTCTTCTTTACAAAAATAAAGAAGAAAACTTTTAGCCTTCAGTTATCTGATTAGCTGTTATATTATTATAGTATAATATAGCATATGTGAAAAATTGCGTCAATGGATTTATTGAATAAATTCTAGAATTACAAAAGCTTCCCTTATTTCATTCATACGGCAAATATGTATATCGTTACTTGAAAATGACCATTCATTCCTTCCTGATAATAACTGCCTTCCACTAGTGGGTATAGTTTTAAGCCCCGCAAATTAGCGAGGCTTAAACAGAATCTATTACCTTTGTGGTCGGAATGCGCTAATTTCCCCTTTTATAAACACTTAAACATCTTTAGAATTTAAGTTGGATGCTGGTGCAAACGCTTGTATTATATTTGATAAACCCATCATAAGATTTTACATTAGTAACGGTTATCGCATATTTAGCATTTTTGGCAAAGACGTAATTGAAGCCGGCACCAAATCCCTTAACACCTGTTGCGCTATTAAAAGTGCATAATGTAGTAATGCCGCCATCAACTGCATTTGCTCCGACTTTCCGGTAATCTACATACGCACCCCATGAGCCGACTTTATTATAGTCAGAACCCTTATAAGCAAGTGAGTAATATTCCCCCTTATTTTGGTCTAAATTATCTCGATAGGTATTTTTTACATAATCGCCAACCACGGTCCAATCCGGGGTGAGTTTATAGGATACGCCAATAAAGCTTTGTTTGTAAGGGTAATTATCAGTATTGCTTGATAATATACCGGTAGTTAGGCGAAACTTCTCATCTGGATCCCAAAATAATGTGCCAAATTTTACATTTTTGGCATCGGCAGCTGTATTATCGGTATATTCATAGCCGTTAATGTCTGCCAGAGCGGCAAATCCGCTGATTTTTCCATTTTTGTAACTTATGCGGACGTTATCAACCCCGCCTACCGGTGTTGTATCTGCCACTAAACCGCTCTGACTTAAAAATAAAGGCTCACGTCCAGCTGTCAGGTCAGCACCCGGGAAGAGATTCTTAAACTTAAAATAGGCGCTGCCGAAGTTAAGATCTGTTGTGCTGGATTTTGTTGTTCCATAAGTTGGAGAAGAAGGATTGCCATCATAATAACTAAGTTTATGGTATCCATTAATAGCACCTACGAAATCGATTTTATCATTTATGGACGATGTGAGGTTTAGCTGTACAAGCTCTTCCAACCTGTGAGATGACGTATTAGAAGTAGGAGAACTAGTGCCAGTCAACCAGCAGTTTTGCATGTAACGCAGTCTGGCATAACCGGAAAACTTCACACTGGAAGCATTTTGCTCCAACTTGTCTAATCGCACTCCGATCGTGTTAAGTTCAGTTGCAAATTCCGCCGATAACTTGTCGATAAGCTCTTTTTGTCCAGCATTGGCTTTGCTGTACCTTTCAATAGCGCGGGCCGTGATCGTTGCGAATTCATATCGTGTTAGATATCTATCACCCCGAAACGTACCATCGCCATATCCATCGATAATGCCAGCTTTAGCAAGTTGACTCACAGCATCGTAAGCCCAGTGCTTAGCAGGCACATCTGTAAAATTATTTGCTGCAAAAGCCGTACCGCTAATTCCTGATAAGAAAACGAGTATAATTGTCAAAAGGGTAAATTTCCTCATCGATGCTCCTCCTTGAATAATACTATGTTTCATGAATGTCTCCCCGCAAATATTTTTATTGCCTATTTGCCTGAACCAGGAAAGAATTTAATTAAGTATCCTTGTTTCCTCAGGTTCTTCCGGTCCATAGGATATATATCTATCACTTACGGAAAGAACTATTGGTAGAGATGGGAATGGCGCCTGCTTCCCCCAATCGTCCCCGCTGTGTAGATTACAAAGTGTGACAGTAATTGTGTATCAATGATACAAATATAAGGCTAATGATTCCTTAGCTTACTAAGGTCATTAGCCTTCATCCTGCTCATGATCAGCTGTACCCATCAATTCAATTATTTAGAAATTAGAAAAGGCTAATGACCTAATCAATAGGTTCATTAGCCTTCATATTTTTTATGATCAGCTCAATATATAATTTATGAAAAATTTAGCACAAATCTTTCAATCTGTCAATGGATTTTATCCGTAAATTAGGCCAAATGCCAGTATAATTTCTCATTTATATCAAAATTAATATGCGCCATAGAATTTAGCAGCATCCACCATAGCAACTGCGCTAAGCAAATTGCCGTTCGGCGGAAACTCGCATCCGGTCGCCAAAATGAATCCTGCCCCGTTGTTGTGGAACAGTTCTATCTGCCCACGGCAGTCATCCAGTATTTCTTGCCGCGTCATCACTAAACCGGTATTAGCCGGATGAGAATAGCCGATTGTAACTACTTTTTTGCCCCATTTTTGCGCATGCTCTTCCCACGATTTGCAGCCATAAGCCGGATAGGCCACCGAGATAGCGGCTGGGTTCATCCATTTGATAACTTCTTCAAAATATACGCCATTGCCGCAATTATGTACTGTTACAATGCCACCGGCGCCGCGAATGGCATCGGCAATACGCTGGCAAAAAGGACCTTCAAAGGTTTCCCACTGTTTCTTGCTGAGTATCGTTGGGGAAGAATACAGCGGATCGATGCAGACAGAATGAGCTCCGGCTTCTACTTGCGCTTTGGCAAATTCGACCAGCACCTCGGTAATTATTTCCACAGCCTGCAATACTTCCTGTGGATGGCGGATCAGGTCTTTAAACAATTCCTTATGTCCTCGCATCTGGGACAATACCCCTAACGGCCCATAAATAAATCCCAATATCGCCACTTCTTTGCCTTTGGCTTCAGCAAGACCGGCGCAAATATCAATTATCGATTTCATTCGCTTCGTTTTTCTGGGGTTTACCAGCTCAACTTTACTATATTCTTTGGCATTATTTATCAACGGGTTGTTAAAATTCGGATAAGCTGTACTGTTTTTAGGATAGATAACTTCTTGTCCAAAATCAGCGGCTTCTACCGAAAGATCCACCAATGTGACAAACGCATCAAATCCCAGCAATTCCTGTGATGCCAGCAAACTTTTAGTTGCCAGTTCCGCATCTGTAGACCACTTATCGTAGGTTATGCCCAACACCCGGTGGGAAGCGCCGCAAAATAACGGAGTGGCGGGAATTCTATCTGCTTTCTTAAACTGTAACGCCAAACCGACCCTTTCTAACGAGGTCAGTTGATCCTTTTTCTGGGTCAGACTCATTGTCTTACCTCCATCCAACATTTTATTCACTTTTAATTATTAATTAAACCGCAACTCCTAACAGTTTGCGGGAAAGCCGCACTGCGTCCGCGGCATTCACGGCATAACCGTCTGCTCCTATTTTATCAGCGAAACTCTGGGAAATCGGCCCGCCGCCAATAATGATCTTATAGCGTTCTTTAATATTCTCTTCCTGTAATATGCGGATAACTGCATCCATGCCATCCATAGTGGTTGTCATCAGTGTTGCCAAGGCAATAATATCGGCCTGAACTTCTTTAGCCTTTTCTACAAATTGCTGTGGTGGAATATCCCGGCCAAGGTCAAAGACTTCGAAGCCTGAGGTCTCCAGCATTATTTTTACTAAATTCTTGCCAATATCATGGGTGTCGCCTTCAACCACCCCGATAACCACTTTACGTTTTTGTTCTTGTTCATTTACTTTTATATGTGGTTTTAATGTGTCAAGGCCGGCATACATCGCGTCTGAACACAACAGTAACTCCGGAATGAAATACTCCTCTTCCTCAAACAGTTTCCCGGCTCTTTCCATGCCGGCAGAAAGTCCTTGCTCAATCGCCTGATAGGCATCAATTTGCTGGGCGATAGTTTCATTGGCAAGTATTACAACCTCGTCTTCGTCCATCGCCACTACCGCATCAGCCAGTTTTTTAAATAGTTCTTCCTTAATTGACATCTAAAAGTCCTCCTTGTTTTTCATTATTGGTTTTATCTTTATTTGCTATTTCCCCCTGCATAAAATGTTCTTCCTTAACAATTTGCAAGGGAGGAACATGGATAAAATCAGCCTCGTCCCAAGGGCCGTTAACAATCTTTTGCAGATAAGTGTTATCACCTGTCATGATATGATGGCTCAAATTCAGTAAAGCAGCTATCTCAAGTGATTGCTGCAGACAGACGTCCAGGGTGCTGCAACCGGTTTTGATGAACAGCACTTTCTTATAACTGTCATACATCCTGGCGAGAATACTCCGTGCTTTTTTCTCTCCATACGTGTCGCAAATCCGCCGGTGTTCGGAAAGAATATTTTTTTCGGTGATCATCCACCCACAAGTTAAATAAAATGTGCCTCTTTCTTCACGGCTGTAACGCTCGTACGCTTGTTTCGAACCAAGCAGAATGGCAATACAATCATGCACCCGGGGGATAATCAACGGACTGTCGGCTGCTTTTAAATCCCTTGCCGCACCGCCGCACAGACCAAACGCCAAAACAACTTTATTATAGCCTGTCGAACGATGGAGTATATTCTGCAGTTCATTGTGCAGCTTTTGAGGATGCAGGTGAAGACCCATGGAGATAAACTCATACTCAACTTGTTCATGTGGCGTTATTGCCAGCAACTCTTCTTTCATAACTTCACAGGCGATGATTTTAACTGTCATGCAGACCTCCCTGTTTATAAAAAAAACAGAGGCCAAGTCTCACCTCACGGGGGAATACTTAGCCTCCGGTTTTTCCGGTCAACTAATAGAGTGTGTTTCAAAAACGCACTTTCCTTACTATTCTTTTAAACTGTTACAAAATATATTTATCATTAATTCTCCTGGAAAAGAACGGTAGATAAATATCTCTCACCTGTATCAGGCAGTAACGCAACAATGGTTTTACCGCTATTTTCCGGTCTCTTGGCCAGTTCAGTGGCGGCAAAGGCGGCCGCGCCGCTGGATATACCCACAAGTAAACCTTCAAATTTAGCGATGTCCCTGGAAGTTGCAAAAGCATCTTCATTCTTTACTTTAATTATCTCGTCAATAATATTTACATTCAAAACTTCCGGCACAAAGCCTGCTCCGATACCCTGAATTTTGTGGGGCCCAGTTTTCCCGCCAGATAACACCGGTGAATCAAACGGCTCAACAGCAATAATTTTTACACCCGGCTTTCTGGCTTTCAGTACTTCACCTACGCCGGTCAATGTCCCGCCTGTGCCCACACCGGAAACAAATATGTCTACCTGCCCATCGGTGTCACGCCATATTTCTTCCGCAGTTGTTTTCCTGTGTATTTCCGGATTCGCAGGATTTTTAAACTGCTGCGGTATAAAAGAATTTGCCGTTTCTGCGGCTATTTCATCTGCTTTCTTAATTGCGCCTTTCATGCCTTCCGTTCCGGGGGTAAGAACCAGTTGGGCACCCAAGGCCTTTAACAAGCTGCGCCGTTCAATGCTCATTGTGTCAGGCATGGTGAGAATTAATTGGTATCCCTTGGCTGCGGCGACAAAGGCCAGAGCAATACCGGTGTTGCCACTGGTAGGCTCAATTATGACTGTATTTTGGTTGATAAGGCCTTTATCTTCAGCATCCTTGATCATGGCATAGCCAATCCTGTCCTTGACACTGCTGAGAGGATTAAAATACTCCAGTTTTGCAATCAGCTTTGCATTTAGCTCCTGCTTTTTGTTATAATTAGCAAGTTCAAGCAGAGGGGTATTCCCAATAAGTTCTGTCAAACTCTTAGCAACATTAGACATTTTTCATCTCTCCTTTAGAATAATTTAAAAAATAAAAGGCTAAACCGACTCCTGCTGGAAGTCTGTTTAGCCTTTGGTTATCCAATCAGCTATCAATTATCTCATTTGTTATTAATCTATCACCATCAGCAGCAAATGTCAATAATATTTTCATAACCTACCAGCCCCGTTCTTGCATGCGCTCATTGGTGGGAATGGTGGAAATTTCGATACCAACCATTGCCTCGCCAAGGTCTTTGGATATATCGGCTAGTACCGCTGGGTCCTGGTAATAGGTAGTAGCGGCAACAATAGCTTTGGCGCGTTTTGCCGGATCACCGGATTTGAAAATACCGGAACCGACAAAAATCCCATCACAACCAAGTTTCATCATCAGGGCGGCATCGGCAGGCGTAGCAATCCCTCCGGCCGCAAAGTTGACCACCGGCAGCCGGCCCAGTCGCTTCGTTTCAACAACCAACTCCAGCGGCGCACCAATGTTTTTGGCAAAAGCCGCCACTTCTTCATCAGGCAAATTTTGCAACTGACGAATTTCACCTACCACCATTCGGATATGCTTGACTGCTTCAACGACATTGCCAGTGCCTGGTTCCCCTTTGGTCCGGATCATGGCCGCTCCTTCGCCGATACGCCGCAATGCTTCGCCGAGATTTTTGGCACCGCAGACAAAAGGAACCTTAAATGGATGTTTGTTAATATGAAACTTGTCATCCGCCGGGGTAAGCACTTCACTTTCATCAATATAATCAATCCCTACTGATTCCAAAATCTGTGCTTCAACAAAATGTCCAATCCGTGCCTTGGCCATAACCGGAATAGTTACCGCATCCATAATGCGCAAAATGATGGCGGGATCGGCCATTCGCGCCACCCCGCCAGCAGCCCGGATATCAGCAGGCACGCGCTCAAGCGCCATGACAGCGCACGCCCCTGCCTGCTCGGCAATCTTCGCTTGTTCCGGTGTCGTTACATCCATTATTACGCCGCCCTTCAGCATTTCTGCCAGGCCTGCCTTTACCCGTAAAGTTCCTTGTTCCATTATCTATTTCCTCCCCAATAAAGACCTATAAGGAATAAAAGCTAAGACATTCCTCCTCGGTCTGCCTTAGCCTTCAGCTTTCTGATCAGCTATTATTGTAAATTTTATACCAAATATTCGACTATTTGATTGCTGCAAGCGCCTGGTCAAGATCATCAATAATATCCTGCGCGTCTTCAATACCGACGGACAGGCGAACCATATCATCCGGAACTCCTGCGCTGGCTCGCTGTTCTGATGTAAGCTGGGAGTGGGTGGTACTTGCCGGATGGATAACAAGCGACTTGGCATCACCAACATTAGCCAGCAATGAAAACAATTTCAAAGAGTCGATAAGCTTTTTACCTGCTTCCAGCCCGCCCTTAATACCAAAAGTCAGAATGGCTCCAGTGCCTTTAAGGTACTTTTCTGCCAGGCCATGGTCCGGGTGGCTGGGCAAACCAGGATAACTTACCCAAGAAACCTGTTCATGCTGCTCCAAATATTCAGCAACGGCCTAGGCGTTCTTACTGTGACGCTCCATACGCAAGTGCAAAGTCTCCAGCCCCTGCAGGAATTGAAAACTATTGAAGGGACTTAAGGCAGCTCCCAAATCACGCAATATTTGTACGCGCAAACGAATAATGAACGCCAGTGGTCCAAGCGCTTCGGTGTATCGTAAGTCATGATAACTGGGATCAGGCTCACTTAGCAACGGAAATTTGCCATTATTCCAATTAAATTTGCCGCTGTCAACTACCAGTCCGCCCATAGAAGTGCCATGTCCCCCGATAAATTTAGTCGCGGAATGAACGACAATATCTGCGCCAAAATCGATTGGGCGGCAAAGGTACGGAGTGGCAAAGGTGCTGTCAACAATAAGCGGAATACCATTATTATGCGCAATTGCGGCTACTGATTCGATATCTAAAACATCGATTTTAGGATTACCGATGGTTTCCGCATATACCGCTTTGGTATTGGCAGTTATCGCCCGCTGAAAATTCTCCGGATCTTTAGGGTCAACCAGCTTTACCTTGATTCCTAAACGCGGTAAAGTATAGGAAAACATATTATATGTACCACCATACAAAGTAGCCGAACTTACAATCTCGTCGCCCGCTTGGGCAATATTCCAGATCGCAGCGCTAATTGCGGCATGACCTGAAGCAAATGCCAGCGCCCCTACGCCGCCTTCCAACGCGGTAATCCGTTTTTCCAATACGTCTGTAGTAGGGTTCATTATCCGCGTATAAATATTGCCAAATTCTTTTAAGCCAAAAAGATTGGCCGCATGTTCACTATCCCGGAAATTATAGGATGTCGTCTGAAAAATAGGCACCGCTCTTGACCCTGTTGTAGGATCAGGCTCTTGTCCACCATGAACAGCAAGGGAATTAAATCGTAAGTTTTCTGGTAATGTCATTTTGTACCCTCCTAAAACTATGTGATGAACAGATTCTCTATTCCTTTATGAATCAACAATCGAAACTTTCGCGAAAAGTCATAAATTCGATACAGCAAAAAAGCCAAGAAATAGTTCCATAAGAACTATTTCTTGGCCTTCAGTCTTCTGATCAGCCTTGCTATTCAAATTTTACTCAATATTATCATGCACCGGATAGATATGTCAATAGCAGAATATGCGAACATCATAATATTTTACGTTTACCTCTTAAAAGCGATAATTATTACCCGTGCGTCGACCGTAATTCCGGTTCAACCGGTAGTAATACCCGAAATATACTGCCTTGCCAAGGTCACTGATAACAGCAACTTCTGGCGATTTAAATTTATCAAATATAATTTTTATCTAAATGAGTTAAGTAGAATGAATTTTTTGTCGCTTGTACAGGACAACATTATGGGTACTTGACAGTCGAAATATTACATATTTCAAATGACTTTGAGACAAAATAATGATAGCTAACTTCTAGCCAATAAAAGGAGGATCAATATGTTAACATCACTTATTTATTCGGCGATAATTGGTATAATTGCCGGATGGCTTGCTGGTCAAATTTCACGCAGTCATGGTTTCGGTCTCTGGGGTGATTTGGCTGTAGGGATAGTAGGCTCCATTATTGGAAATTTTGCACTTGGCCTGTTAGGGCTTCAAACCTATGGAATTATAGGTTCAATTATTGCAAGTACTGTCGGAGCCGTCATCCTGCTTTGGGCCATACGGATGTTTTCTGGAACAAAAGCTACCTAATTTAGCAAGAATGGTTAGTACAGCTATTATCAACGACCATGAAACCAGAAAGCTTATTTAGAGTTGTAAAAAGAATTTATTATTTCGCAAAACCTTTGTCTAAATGAAAAATCCAAAAAGTATAATACCAATACGACAGAAAGAAGCGACTTGTAAAGAATAGACGCTTCTCTTTTTTTTTTATAATTATGCTGTATTATTAAAATATTTAATGACTCAATTTATAAATTGCGAACGAATGTTTGAATTTTTTAGTAAAACTTGCTATAATTATTTTATAATATTTATTTACCCTATTCATTCTATATAATTCTTGTTTTAGGAGTTGATTTTTTATTTATGGATAAAGAGTTATTATTAAATACCAGACAAAAGCAAATTTTAGCATATATTAAAGATACTTTACGTATTAAAGGCTATCCCCCTTCAGTTCGGGAAATTGGTGAAGCTGTCGGCCTTAGTTCAAGCTCCACCGTGCATGGTTATTTATCTAAACTTGAAGAAATGGGATTTATTAAACGGGATCCTACTAAACCCAGAGCAATTGATGTGTTGGACGATGTTCCATGGCGCCAAAAAGCACTTACCGCTGTGCCTTTAGTAGGACACGTTACTGCCGGGCAGCCAATTTTAGCAGTGGAAAATATTGAGGATACATATCCGTTACCATCAGAATTAATCGGCAATCATGATGATATATTTATGCTTGTTATTCAAGGCAATAGTATGATAAATGCCGGAATCTTTGATGGTGATTATGTGCTTGTACGGGAACAAAACACAGCCAATAACGGCGATATTATCGTCGCATTAATCGATGATGAAGAAGCCACCGTCAAACGGTTTTTTAAGGAAAAAGATCATGTGCGTTTGCAACCGGAAAATGACTCAATGTCTCCTATTTTTTCGAAAAATGTCTCTATTCTCGGTAAGGTTATTGGGGTTTTTAGATTACTATAATCTTAGCTAAGAAAAATAAAACCATGGCTGGAATTAATCATAATTCTTTGCCATGGTTTTATTTTAAACAGTATTTAAAGTGAAATCTTTTTTTTATTAAATAAAGCCATCATTTTGTTTACAAAACCAGTAATACCTGCGGTCTTAGTTACCGGCCTATGCAGTAAGCGGTTTGCAATATCGTTAATATTTTTTGCTGGAATTGAAGTCGGATATGATAACATTAATGGTCTTTGTTCTTTTAAGGAACGGCTGATCATCCGGTCATCGGTAATATACCCTAAATACTCGGCTTCCAATTTCAGATATTGCTGTATAACAGTTGACAATCTTGCTGCGATGTTATCAGCTTCAATTTGGTGCTCTGCTCTGTTAACCACCAACATTTGTTTTGCCTGACAATGTAGATTGTGCATTACTTTTGTTATGGCATAAGCATCTGTAATAGCATGGGGTTCAGGAGTAGTAATTAAAATAATTTCGTCAGAAGCTAATAGAAAATTGGAAACATCACGGGAAATACCTGCTCCGGTATCTAATAAAATTATATCAGCCAGACCATCCAATTGGTTAAAACTATTGATGACTTGCGCGAACTGTCGATCGCTCATTTGCGTTAGCTCCTGCAAGCCCGAGCCTCCAGGAATTACTCCAATGTTTCCTGGCCCTTGCAATGTAATATCTAACAAATTTTTATCCCCACTTAATAGATGGGTTAAATTATATTTAGGTCGTAATCGCAACAAAACATCAATATTAGCGGTGCCAAGATCGGTATCAATGATAAAAACTCGTTGACCCTGCGCTGCCAAAGCTATCGCCAAATTAATAGTAAAAAAAGTTTTCCCTACCCCTCCCTTGCCGCTTGTTACCGCAATCACACGAGACATTCCGTCACTAGGCGCTCTTTTAGTGGCTAAGGATATTGAATGTGGACGCATGATAGTATATGATTTAATTTCACCAAAATCTCGCCCAACAATCTCTGTATTAAAAGTATAGTAATCGCCTAAATGCGATATAGTTATTTCTACCCTAGACCCTACCGCCCATAACACCATTTTCCCTGTTTCATAGGGAATGCTAAATGTCAGGGTATACGCAGATGTTTCAATAATCCTGGAAACATATGTTTTTGAACTATCTGAATAAACTGGTGTAATCTCTAACGGCTGGCCTACAGAAAAGTTCCCTATAAGTTCGTTAACCATAGTGTTCTCTCCGTATATCCTAAGATTTGATAAAACATATCAATTCTCCCCAGCAACTTAATATCCTCTATAAATCTTAGTATAAATTTATTACATGTATTTATTAATGCTTATTTTGATTATTTGATAACAGCTGCACGTGACGGCATTTTGGTGCCCACGCGCACTACCCGGTCCTCTGGCGGAAATTCATCTGTAGCAAGTAATTCCCGTTTTATTTCTTGTCCATTTTTTGTTTTTATGCGATATGTAGTAATCTGGAAACCTCGTTGCCCCTCAACTTCAATTACCTCTTTACCAATTTGCATACCCGGGTCTTGTCTGATAATCGTATTAGGCTCCAAGACTTTTTTGTTAGCAGAAACAATTTTTATATCGGCGCTATCCGTACTACGCTTGCCATAAATATTGAAAGTTATACTGCCATCTAACAGTTCACTACTTATAAAAATATTAAATGGTGAAGTATTTTTAAATTTAAAATCCAGCAAGTTATCAGCCACTGTAGCATCCTGCCCCAATGGAACGTATCCCGGAGGCCGGAAATGTGATGTACGTTCAATAATCTCCATATCCGCCAGGAGAACAGCATTATACAAAGTACTGGTAACTTGGCAAACTCCTCCACCCCAGTCAGGAACAAGCTTACCACTAATAAAGACCGGTGCTTCTTTATAACCGTATTCCGCTAAGCGCGGCCCTACACTTGAATTAAAGGATAATACTTCGCCTGGATGAACTAAAACATTACTTATATTTTGGGCTGCTAAAGTAATATTTTGAGAACGGTTTTGATATGATGAATCAAAGTAAGTAGTATAGGATGCAATTAAACCATCAATATCTATTAAATCTTTAGAAACAATAAGCGGCGCCGATTCAACAACTGTTATATTAATTGTTGAAGGTATGCGTCTTTGCAGTTGTGAAGCTATATCGGCCACAGTTTGCGCCACGTCAACTTTGTGACCTGTAGATTCCGGAACAATACTGATTTTCGAATCATTGTACTTTAATGAAGCGTTGTGTGCTTGGTAGTCAATTGATTTCGCGATAGTATTTATTATAGCCGTTAATTTTTTTTGGTCATAACTTATTAATAATGGCAAAAAATGTCCATTATTAATAGCTAAAAAACGTTCCTGCAAACGAACTAGGCTATTACCGGTTCGACCAACGTTATACGCCTGCTTAGCTAAACTGACAGCATCAATGCTAAGTTCTATATCATCTGATGAAATCGGCCAGCTTTGATTCTGGTATGTTAAGATTATAGATGGTTTTCCAGTATGATCCTTTATTGTACTCAGAATCTTTTGTTGTGCGGCTTGTTCCGAAAGTCCTCCTACCGGAATGTCACCAACAGTAACTCCACTATAAATTTCATCATTAAACATAAAAGCAGCATTTGCCGCAATTAAGCTTACCGAGCTAAATAGTACGATTATTCCCAGAAATATCGATAAACCAGTTGCGGATTTAGGGGTTGCAATCTGCACTTAGAGCACCCTTTCATAACTAACGTATAATAAAGCCCCGCCGTGAGCGGGGGACTTTATTATTGTATGTTCATGGATAATTCCACAAATTTACCGGCTAATTTAGCCTTCTGCAATACCTCTTCAGTAATTTCTCCACCTTCTTCGACTATAAGCAAGCCATTATCTGTTTCAATACGACGGCCGGCTTTTTTACCAAGCAAATATTTGCGATGTTTATCATCAAATTTCTTTGCCAAATCTTCCGCAGAAGCTTGTGTGGTGGTTGCTGTTGCTGCTGCAACTGCTGGTGTCGGTGTCAACTCAGGTTCAGGAGCAGCCACCGGGCTTGGCTGGGATGTGGAAATAGCTGGAGCTGGAGCAGGAGTTACCGCTGCAGCGGTATTTTCTTCTACAGGTCTAGTTGGTTTAGTAGAAGCATAAGTTTTATTCGGCACCGGCGACGCTGCACTTTCACCAGCTTCATCTTCAGAGTTTGCAACAATCAGCACATCTTTGCCAAATGTTATAACCCGCTGAGCAGGGATATTAGTAAGCTCACCATTCACTTCTTCAATTTCGCACAAAGCAATCTTGCCTGTTTCATCAATAACAATTTCAGTAACCTTACCCTGAATACGTCCTGATTTGGTTAATACTTTAGTGCCAATCACCTTGACATTAGCTACAAGTAATTTTTCTAACTCCGGGGCAGATGTTACAGGAAAAATGTGTTCACTGGTCTCTACGGTTACTGCATTTTCCCCAACTCCGGCAACAGCGGAAAAAGGCAATAATTTAGCACCCAGATACCAATTGCCATCATCAATAACCAATGCTGCAACAATACCTCCGGCAGGATTAATGATAAAGTCTTTGACAGTTCCCAATTCTTTTCCTTCACTAATACTAACAACTGATAAGCCCAAAATTTCCACACTTTTTTTCATATAACAATGACCTCCTAAACTTAATCCGCTATGACGCTAGGTCGCGCCATTCACGAAATTCTGCGTCAATTTGTTTTAAAACTGCTGCCGGTATATCACCATAAGGAATAACACCATAATGCTGCGCTAACAAACTATTCTTTACAATCCGTAAATAAGCGATAGTATTGACAAATTCCTGTTCAAGCAAATGATCATCTTTTAGTACTGGCAAATTCCGCCCTTCAGCAAAAATGTTGACAGCATCGTCATATGCGCCTTTATTTTTTAAAATATTCCCTATTTCAATGACAAGGAGCGGTGCTGCTTCATTATTAGAGTACATTTTTAAGGCCTGATAAAAAGCATATAATGCTTGGTTATAATTACCTCGCTCTTTTAATGAGAAAGCAATATCCATAAGCTCATCAAGAGAATCGCACTTAGAACAAACTTCTTGAATAGAATCTTCCTGATCATCTAATGGTTTATGAATTTCTAGAACATTTTGCCCCCCTTGTAGCTCTTCTCGGCTTATTCCTGTTAATAAATCAAATTGCTGCCCCCGGTGAATATCCACCCCTGGACTATCAATTTTTTCTGCAATTACTTTTTCTTCAGCTTTAGGGTCTTCTTCCATCAAATCATCTGTCTGCGCGTTCTCCATAGCTAATAACTGGATACCATCTTTATACGTTTTCAGCTCCTGCTGCAATTCAACAGTGGAAGTTTGTTCATCCTTACCGGAGACTTGTTCAATCTCCTCTACACTCTTTTCTAATTCCTCCCCTAAAACATCATCCAACTCAGAACTGAGTATGTTTTCCGGTTGACAATCTTGATCTGCAACTGCCTCAGAGTTAACTGAGTGCTTGCCATTTTGTAGGCAACTATTCTCTGCACATTCTTCCATTGAGAATTCTTCAAAATTAAATCCATTGCCCTGGAAAGGAATTGCTGCTGCAACCGGATTATTGCTTTGAGTGGTATGACTCTCATAAGAATTATCATAACAGGCGATAAAATACGCAAATACCACAGCGAAAACGACGAGAAAACCTAACGTACCAATAGTGCCGGCAAAACCAACAACCACCCTTGGTAACACTAAACTAATTAATACTGCGCATACAGCACATAGAATAAGTGGTTTAAGTCTTAATTGCAAGCCAAAAAGCTTATTGGCAAATTTGTAAACGATAATCGTAGTAATCGATATGGTTAAAAAAGTAATTAATATAAATTCCACAAAATATCACCACAAATTATCTAAATAATATCTATAATCCGTCTTTTACATCTTAACATTCTACATACTTTAGCATTTTTCCTGTCTATTTTTACATAGACAATAGAAAATATGTATTTTTATATCAAAATTCTACATATTTAGAATTTCCGTTGCAGCCCCCATTATGCCTATTATGGCATGTTCCAAAGTAAGTCCTCCCTGTAAATAAACCACATAAGGCGGGCGCAGGGGTCCATCAGCACTTAGTTCAATTGAAGATCCCTGTATAAATGTGCCGCCTGCCATTATTACCGCATCGGTATATCCCGGCATAGCGCTCGGCTCCGGACATACGTGAGCGTCAACAGGCGAATATTTTTGCAAACCTCGGCAAAAGGCAATCATTTTTTCAGGACTTCCCAGTTCAATAGCCTGAATTATATCACTTCGCCGTTCTGTAGGTACGGGAAGGGTATTATAGCCCAACAAAGAAAAAAATGCAGCAGCAAATATTGCTCCTTTAATAGCTTGGGCGGTAACATGAGGTGCCATAAATAAGCCCTGATACAGCAGACGATTGCCAGCAAGCGAAGCCCCTAGTTCACCGCCGATGCCAGGTGCTGTTAACCGATATGCCGCCATATTTACTAAATCAGTTCTCCCAACAATATATCCTCCTGTAGGTGCTATCCCACCACCGGGATTTTTGATAAGGGATCCGGCCATAATATCAGCACCTACCGCTGTAGGCTCAATAATGTCCGTAAATTCACCATAACAATTGTCGACAAAACACAAGCAATCAGGATTTTCGCTTTTTATAGCGGCGCATATCTTGGCAATATCTTTAATCTTTAATGGCTCACGCATACTGTAACCCCGTGAACGTTGAATAAGCGCCATTTTAGTGTTGGACTTTATCATTCCGGAAATGCCTGCCATATCCACTGCCCCGCCTGGCATAGGTAATTCTGAGTAACTTATGCCAAATTCTTTAAGTGAACCCGGTGTAGAATGGGCATACCCGATAACAGTTTGCATAGTATCATATGGCGCTCCTGTTATTGACAGCAATTCATCACCGGGTCGGAGTATTCCGAATAGCACTGAAGCCAAAGCATGGGTACCGGATACGAACTGAGTTCGTAACAAAGCCTTCTCGGTTCCGCAAATATCAGCCCATACTTCTTCTAGTTTGTCACGTCCCGCATCATGATAAGCGTATCCGGTTGTAGCGCGGAAATGATAATCAGATATTTGATGTTTGCGAAAAATATCCAATACACGCATCGTATTTTTTTCCGCAATATCATCTACTTCATCAAACAATGTCTGGACCTGATCTAAAGCTTTGCGGCGAACAGATAAAATTTTCTCGGGGAAAGCACTCAAAATTCAATCATCTCCTACTGCATATGCACTATATTGCTTAGTTAATTCGATGGGTAATGACACGACTGCATGAATGCCATTCTCCCGGTATTCTGTCGAAAGAACAGTGGCAGAATTATACAATTGAGCTAATTTACCACTTTCACTATAGGGGATTAAGAGGTGCATGTCAATTGTCCGCGGTCGTACATGTTCTTCCACCATTGCAAGCAGCTTCTCTATGTCTGTATTCGCGAGAGCCGAAATAGTTACACTATTTTCCAGCCGCGCTAACCGATCTATTATATGCTTATTTTCAATTTTATCAATTTTATTGAATACGGTAATTGTCGGTTTATCAGCGCTTTTTAATTCCTGTAAAACCTTATATACCGCATCGCTTTGTTCCTGGTAACGTGGGTGGCTGGCATCAATAACATGCAATAGCAAATCCGCTTCCACTACTTCTTCTAAAGTAGCACGAAATGCGGCAACCAGTTGATGAGGCAGTTTTTGAATAAAACCAACCGTATCTGTCAAAAGTATTTCCTGGCCATTATTTAGGGTTACACGTCTTGTTGTAGGATCAAGTGTGGCGAACAATTTGTCTTCAGCCAAAACGCCCGCTGCCGTAAGAGTATTGAGCAAGGTTGACTTTCCAGCATTAGTATAGCCGACAAGGGCAACATTGGGAATTCTTGTTGACACACGGCGTTCTCTATGCAGACTGCGTTGCTTCCTAATGTTTTCAATTTCTTTTTCAATATCACTTATGCGGGAACGTATACGCCGCCTGTCTACCTCAAGCTTCGTTTCACCAGGACCTCTTGTACCAATCCCGCCACCCAGTCTGGATAGTACCAAACCTTGCCCTCCAAGTCGAGGCAAATTGTAGCGCAGTTGTGCCAGTTCAACTTGCAATTTGCCTTCGTGAGACCGCGCTCGACGGGCGAAAATATCTAAGATCAAAGCTGTTCGATCAACTATTTTTATCCCGATTGCTCGTTCAAGGTTTCGCTGCTGAGCAGGAGATAATTCATTATCAAAGATGATTACATTTGCATTTTTTTCCTGCCTTATCAGATTAATTTCCTGAACTTTCCCTCGTCCGATAAACAAAGCCGCATCCGGTTGTTCACGCTTTTGCCATACCATGCCCACAATCTGTGCACCAGCTGTTTCTGTTAACTGGGACAATTCCTGCAAAGAATCGGCTATTTCCCATGTGCCTTTCTGCTCAAGTCCAACAAGTAGAGCATACTCCTGTTCATCTATCCCGGTACTTTTACTTCGTATATCAAGTTGACGCTCAATTTGGGCTATTAAGTATGAAAAATCCAGTTGCGTAAACTCTGCAGACGTTAAAGGGCCCACTGTCTGCACATCGAATTTTTCTTCCGTAATTCCTATAATAAAACCCAAACTTATTTCAATAGATTGTCCGCTGTTAACACCAATTGCAGCCATAACATCAAAACGCATTTCTTTTAGCGAAGCGATGTCCACCCCGCTTAATTGGCTATCACCGTCCGGGTGAGTATGAATACACCTTATTCCGCTAAGACGGTTTTTCGATCTTCTACTCTCAGTGTCAGGCAATGATACCGTATGTAAGTCACCAACAGCCACGTTGGTGACTTGGCCTCGCCTATTTATATATACCGCAATTTCTCGATTTATTTGTTCAGTAATTTGTACCATATTTTGTGCCAAATCAGCAGTAATAGCTTGTCCGTGTGGTATGGAAACCGCATAAAGCTCTTCTAACCGCTCAATTATACTTTTACGTAAACCATTAATATTGCCATTAACAGCAGCCATTTAGATTCTCCCATCACATTTTTCAAATAAGAAATTCAGGTAAGAACGATTAAAAATATAAAGAGGCTTTTTTAGCAGGGCTAAAGGGCCTCTTTAAGGACGTATAAGCGGAAAAAGCAACCTTAAGAATATTAGCCATGATAATAGGAGCTAACACGACTAATTAATGCAAAAACCGCTAGTAAATACAGCAAAGTAGCCATCGAGCGAATTCCTATACTAGAACAAGCTAAACCTGGTACGAATTTTTTAACATTATATGGATTAATAAATAGTATACCAAAAAACATCGTAATTGATAATATCGTGAAAGTCAACACATTGCCGAAAAACAAATTAATTCCCAGTATAAATGTTAGCACCATCCCTATTGTTATGTTAAAAGCCTGTTTAAAAAACAACTGATGCTTTTGTTGTCTGCGTACTTTCCGGGAATAATCCATTAGTACTCCCCCTAGTTTGCGCTTCCGTTATTTTTAGTTTTTGTTACATTATTGGTCTTTATTACAAAAAATGTATCGTTCTATTGCATCACGATAATAAAATACAAATATGCCGGTAAGTATTAGTAAGGAAGTTATTGCTATCACAGCACGTATACTGTAGGTAAGATTTTGCCCTAATATCGAATACAAGACGATGGCTGGCGTCTGACCAATTCCGGTAGCTAAAATGAAATGGCGAAAAGGCATTGCGGTTAAGCCTGAGCCACAGCTTACCATTTTAAAAGGAATTACCGGAGTTAGTCGAGTAATAAATACTGCCAATATCCCATGTCTTTGAAGAAAGCAATCAAATTGATTAAGAAATTTACAATAAATATATCGTTCAACAACCGGACGACCATACCACCGTGCTGCGGCAAAATCCAGCGTAGCGCCAAGCAATGCTCCTAACCAAGAATAAATAGCGCCTTGCTGCCACCCAAACATCCACGCGTTGGTAATAGTAATAAATAATCCGGGTACTAACGGTATCATTGATTGTATGGCCATTAAGGCAATACTGGTAATTGGAGCCCACACACCATATGACAGTATAAATTCCCTTAAACCATCATAATCATGGCATCGCAAAAAATTAATTCCTGTAATAATAAAATTCTGAACTCCTGGCAAAAAGTGATAGGCAGCAATGATCATTCCCAACAAACCGTATTTGATAATATACATATTCCTTGCTGATGGTTCTGTCATTAAGCCACCCCCTTCACCCACTGCGAAATTCTCACCTCAAATAATTTTTAATCAATGTAATCAAAAATATAGTATAGCCAAAACCCATAACGATATTTACAACACAGATTAATAAAAGTCCTGCTCCGGAATTGCAAACAAAAACCGGGCTTAGTCACGACCCGGTTTGTTGGCTATTATTCTTTTGTTCTTTTATCTTGAAAAGATCTATCGTCTACAGGAATGGCATCTGAACGTTCGACAATACCTTGATGTTCGTTGCTGTTAGGAAACAGTGATTTATAGTTGTATGACCCGGGGATATCCTGCGGCGAATCGGAACTACCATACTTCAAAGCTGCTTGCAACGCATCTTCACCGTCAAACCCCACAAAATCAAAGGCCGCCGTATCTAAAAAGGTGCGATGAAAAGGAGGTTCAAGGATTTCCTCTTCTACCGGCCGCGGTGTAGGATCAAACACTTCATCTTCCCGCTGACAATCAATACACTCATCAGCCCAAGGTACGGCTTCCAATCTAGCCAAAGGTATTTGCTTTCCGCACTTATCACATATTCCATAAGTACCGTTATCAATCTTTTTCAAGGCCTCTTCGACATTTTCCAGAAGTATATGGGCATTATCACGTAAAGCCGTATCTTTACTGCGCTCAAACAGTTCATCCCCCAAGTCAGCCGGATGGTTATCATATACAGATAATTCTCCTACCGAATCGGACATAGTATCACCTATGCCTGATTCTTCCAGCCGGGAAATTTGCTTTACCAACCGCTCTTTTTCCTGATATAATTCTTGCGCAAATTTGTTTAGCTGTTCAGATTGCAAATGAACACCTCCAGGTAAGTTACTGAATAATTGTAGTTACTTCAGCCACCCGCAACCGTTCTTTGGGTGTTACCACTTGCTCATTGCTATATCCCAGGCAAATTATCGCTACTGCTCTGAGCCTTGGCGGAGCCTCAATAGCCTGTTGAACTCTACGCTCATCAAAAGCGCCAATCCAGCATGTGGCAATACCGACACCCTCAGCTGCCAACAACATATTTTCGGTTGCCGCTGCTGTATCCTGAATACAATAGAGCTGTGCTCCCCGCTCACCATAACGTTCATTGGAACGTGCAGGATCAGCCATAATTACAATATTTACCGGAGCTTCCAGTACCTGCTGTTGATCAAAACAGGCATCGGCAATTTGTTTTTTTACCTTATCATTTTTGACAACATAAAAATACCATGGCTGTAGATTGCCAGCACTCGGTGCCCAACAACCGGCTTCCAAAATACGGGTTAAAGTTGCATCAGGTATTTCTTCTTGTTTAAATACACGAACACTATGGTATTCTCTCATGCAATCAAATATGTCTTTCGTCATACAGTTTCCCCCTTATTATTCAATAAAGCGGCCCATTTTTTGTCTCCACTATATGCAGCACTTCGGCAATGAAATTTCCAATACCGGGAATATTCAGCATTATTAACCGTCGCATCACTTCTAAAGTCAACGCAAAAATTAAGCTGGCGCCAATTGCGATTCCCAGTCCTCTGGCTAATCCGGCAATAAAATTCACCATAATTAACCTGGCCGGGCGTTCCAATAATTGAATATAATCGGCAATACGTAATGCTTCCAGATGATGAACCAATCGTTCCAATTGCGTGGCAATTAAATCAGGATCTCGATCTACTTCCTTGTCCATTAACATTCCTCCTCAAATAGTATCTCCGGTAATGAAAAAAAAAACCGGAGCAACCCCCGGTTAAAAAAATTTCTAGTATTAGAGTGTGTTTCAAAAAACACACTTTCCTTAATATTCTTTTAAACTGTTACAAAATACCCTGATGTTAAACGCTCGGAAGACCGCACAGCGAGGGCATATCCGATTACTACGCTGAAAGGACTAACGACAGAGAAGGGTATTTTGTAACAGCCTCTATTATATAATGCAAAGCCAAAATCAGAATAGACTCTTATAGTTTTTTAACTACAGTTGCGCACCGCTGGCATAAAGTAGTATGCTCGCCGTCCTGGCCCACTGTATCACTATAAATCCAACAACGTTCACATTTTTCTCCTTGCGCCGCTGTTACCGCGACAGCCAGCGCAGCTTCTTGTGCGTGATAAGCGTCAGGTGGGGCCATATCTATATTTTCAATAACATTAACCTCAGAAACAATTAAAATAGTTGCTAATTCATTTTTGATAGCAGATAACTGAGCATACTCTTCACCGCTGGCATAAACATCCACTGATGCGTCAAGAGAATGTCCAATTATTTTATTACGCCGTGCATTTTCCAGTGCTTTGGTTATTTCTCCCCGCATTGCCAGAATCTTATCCCATTTGGCTTCTAAGCCTGCGTCAAGATATTCACTATGTGCCGTTGGCCATTCCGCCATTTGTACACTTTCCGGCATATCCTGATTTTTGGGCATATAATGCCAGACTTCTTCCGAAGTAAATGTAAGCACAGGAGCAATTATCGGGACTAACGTGGTTAATATTTCATACATAACCGATTGAGCCGCCCTGCGTTCAACTGATGCCGGTAACGCAGTATATACTCTGTCCTTAAGAAT
>JAEYSJ010000265.1 GCA_023434855.1 Bacillota bacterium
TTCTATTTCTACGTCATAGTTACCTTTTGCGATTTTATCAATTCCATGTTTAAGTTGGTCGATTGGTTGTATGATTCTTTTTTCCAAGTGTATCAGAAATATAAAATGGAATATTTCTTTCCCAACAAGGAGAATGGCAAAAAATATGCCAATGCCTGCGAAACCCACCCAACTGAACAATAGATAGAGAATTGCTATATTAAACAATACGAATATCAGGCGGATGTAGCGAAAATAGTGGTGGTATTTCCGAAATCGTTCATGGTGATAACGATGACATTGTTGATAATGGTGCCAGCGAAGTCTGGAATATGATTCAGGATACTTCTGCTCATCTGACGGCATATAATCACCTGCCATTTCTGCTTTCTTCATTTAGTATATATTAAACGGATATAGGACGCAAAGATACATTCTTTTGCGTCCCCCGTTTAATGATTAAGGATTATGCTCCATCAGTACTATGGTCGCTTTTGTCTACCAGGCAAACTGAATTTCAACGCTGGTATTTATTGCAGATTGCTTGTTTTGTTCGTTGATTTGAGCTCCATCCAGGGTGATTGCGATCTTTTCCACTTCAAATTGTTTGTTGACAATCATGTTTAGTGTGAAATCCCATTGGTCAATATTCAAGAATTCTTTTGCAAAACCATGATGTTCATGGCAGTGGCATGATGCGGCACTATTCATTTTTTCATGAATCAAGGCTTTCATATCTTCCGGCAGTTCGTTCATATTCAGAGAAACAATAGTAGCTTGATCTTGTTCTTTGATTTGCAGATTGTTCAGGACGGCAAAAGCGAAGGCAAGCTTGGTAAGTTTGGCCTTAATTCCGCAACACTTGCCGGCATGATGATGGTGCATGTGCCTCATAAATCTGACAGGCATACTTTCACAAGAATCAGAGGCGCTAAATTCGGTAATTCCCTCGTGTTTTATTTTCTTGTCTGCATAGTTCACTTCAGTGAAGATCTTGGACCTTGTCTGGCCGGTTAACAGATTCTTGTCGAATTCATTTTGGAGGGAAAATATGATTTCCTGCTCCTTCTGCAACCTCGCCGTTAAAACGCCCTTAAAATTCGTTTTGTCTTTCATTGTTTTAATCACATCATACAGCAGTTTGATTTTGTTCATTAATAATAACCTCCTTTAGTTGTAATGAGGTCATTATAAAAGACAAATTTAAACTGGCTTTTAATCATTTTTAAAAAATTTATAAAAAAAATTAAAATATTTTTAAATTCTTCCTTTTGATATTTGATATGCAGGTGATAAATACGAAAATGCAGATTTTTGTGAAGATGCAGTAGTTTAATTGTTGGAGAGGGAAAAATTATTGAGGTGGAATTATTGATAAGTCAATAGAACCGTCCCCGTGTGTTGTCTGTCTTAAAATAAAAAAAGCCCGAAGGCTTTTATACAGATGTATCAATATTAGAACCTGTACTGGTAGCGGATGAAGTACCAGCAGTCGCGGACTGGGTTTGGTTTGTCGTTGATTGCGCAGTAGTTGTTGTGGTACTGGATGAAGCTGTTGATGGTACCTGTCCTTTGGCTACACTTTCCAAAGCTTGAAACTCATTGGGATTTAATGTGTTATAAAAATTGTAGCTTACCAAACTGTTATATAAACTGGAATCGGATCCTAATGAAAGAGACTGTAAAAGTTGGGTATCAATTGTATCTTCGTTTGCTAATTGCATTAAGGATGGTAAGTTGCCGGACAAGGTGTACGCCGCTGAAGAAGATGATGTCTGTGAAGAAGTATCAGTCGTGGTAGTTTGCTGTCCAGTGGTGCTGGAAGAGGCTGTTGATGTTGCTAACAGATTAGAAGCACCGGATATACCTGTAATATCAGACATGATATTCACCTCATATTATTTCTTAACTTTATATCGGCTTTTATTCGCTATTACTTAAATATTTGGCAGTGGTGACAGGCAAGCCGCATCACTGTAATTGCGAAATATATATTTCAGAGAAGGAAATAACCTTCAATAAAGAGAAAATACTCGTAACCTACCAAGGCGGTGAGGTTAGGGGCATCTTTACACAGAGGTAGGTTTCGAAAAGGACAAGCAACCTCTAAAACACAGCCAATATAGATTATTTGCCAAGCGAGGGGCCAATATATGAAGATATACAGTTTAAAAACTAAAATGGGGCTTGCTGTTTCGGGACTAATTATTGTGTTAATTGTGTTTATGGCGTTAAGTAGTTTGTCATATTTTGAAAACGTATACAAGAAAGCAATAACCCAGGAAGAATTTCTTTTGGCAGAGAATTTAGCCAGGGAAATTGACGATAAATTGGACAGCGCGCATTCCGTCCTTATCGCGACAAGCAAGGAAGTCTCTAATGATATAGTGGTGGATCCCGACAAAGCGCAGACCTTCCTTAATTCAAAGACTGGATTAATATCGATGTTTGATAATCATATTTTCCTTTTCTCCATGTCCGGTAAAATTATTGCCGAGGCGCCGTACGAACCAAACCGGCGCAATCTGGATTTTTCTTACCGTGAGTATATTCAGACAACCTTAAAAACAAAGATGCCATATGTCGGTGATCCATATATTTCTTCTCAGATCCATCACCACCCGGCTGTCATGTTAACTGCTCCGGTTTATGATCAGCACGGACAGATAATTGCCATTATGGCAGGCGGGTTCGACCTGATGAAGGAGAATTTTCTCGGTGCTCTGCCGCAGGCGAGGATGGGTAAAACCGGTTATTATTATATGTATAACACTAATCGGGTTATGCTTATACATCCCGACCCCAATCGTGTTATGCAGCAGGATGTACCAATTGGATCTAATAATCTTTTTGATAAGGCAATAGAAGGGTTCGAAGGTTCGGGCGAAACCGTAAATTCCCGCGGCGTTCCTTCACTATCCAGTTTCAAGCACCTTAGAAAGACAAACTGGATCTTAGTTGCAAATCATCCTCTTGAGGAATTGTACGCACCCTTGGTGCAGGCCAGACAAGCTTTTGCCGTTGCTATCCCGGTAGGCGTGAGTCTGTTAATAATAGCGGTGTGGTATGTCGTAGGAAATATGACTATGCCTCTTGTTCTTTTAACCCGCCATGTGGAAACCCTAAATTCCAAAAAAGGTGAAGACCGGTTCAGCAATATTATTTCCCATGATGAGATAGGAGCACTTTCTCATGCTTTTAACATGATGTTGCGGAAATTGGACCAAAAGACTGCTTCATTGGAAAAAAATAATAATGAGCTGGCACGGCTTGCCTCCACTGACTCGCTAACCGGTGCTTGGAACCGGCGGCGACTGGAAGAGGCTATAGTCATTGAGATGGAGAAGGCGCGGCGCTATAACCTGCGGTTATCAATCATTCTTTTTGATATTGATCACTTTAAGCAGATAAACGATCAGTTCGGTCATCAAACCGGTGATCGTATTGTTGTAGAATTGTCGGGAATCATTCGTGCTAATATCCGGGAGACTGACTCTTTAACAAGGTGGGGCGGAGATGAATTTGTGATTTTATTGCCTAATTCGTCCGCAAGCCAGGCATGGGAGTTCGCTGAGAGATTAAAGGCTCTTGTTTCAGCTCACAAGTTTTTGGATGTCGGTAAAGTAACAATAAGCATGGGGATTTCCGAATTTTTTATGGATGATGATATCGATACTTTGATTAAAAGAGTCGACAATGCTCTTTATACTGCGAAATCCGCCGGACGAAACATCGTTATTCTTGGTACGTGAGAAGGTAACCATGTTTATTTTAACGAAGCTGCTTTGGGGCAAGCCTTTGGCGGCTGGCAAGAAGTATAACGCTGCTTTAATTCCTTTCTGTCCTATTTCCAAGACGCGAAGCGTCTTGCTAACTCCTGCTAGATTATGTATTTAGCAGGAGTTTGTTATTGTATAGAAGGGAAAAATTCATATTGATAGAATATATATCATGCAAATATTTGATCGATGATAGAGCGCTATCGCTCCCTCCAATTGTCCGGTTACCTAAAATCGAAAATTTCTGAAGGGAGAATATGACTAAGGGCAATGAATATCCAGTCTTTGCAATAATGATTTAAAGGAATTGAGGAGATCCAATTTATGTACAATGGTAAAAAGAATTCATTAGTTATTGGTATAGCTATCTTAATTTTACTTGTCACTGTATTGAGTGGCTGTGGGAACAAATCCGGTCAAACTACTGCGGCGGATGGCACTAAATTGGAAAAGATCATTGTTGCCCAGCCGATAACGGGGGAATCCTGGCTGCCGGTTTATCTCGCGCAGCAATTGGGGTTTTTTAGGGAGGAAGGGCTTGATGTAAATTTTACTACCTTTGAGGGCGGTCCACTTGTTATTGCATCATTAATTGCCGGTGATAGTCAGTTCGCTCTTACGGGATATGATCAGGTTCTCAAAACCAATGAAAAAGGCAAACCCACCAAAATGATTGTGGCAACAACTGATAAGTTTCCCTGGACATTTATCGTCGCTAAAGATGTGAAAAGCGCTGAAGATTTGAAAGGCAAAAAAGTGTCTGCTGGCAAGGAGGGATCGTCTCCCCGGTCCTTCGTGCGTACAGTAATAAAATATGCGGGTCTTAATCCTGATAAGGACGTGCAGTATGTTTTCATTCCACCTGCGGGAGATATGGGGGCACTGGAAAAAGGGGAAGTTGCCGGAGCAGAAGTTGAGGGCAGCCAGCGGGTAAAATTGTTGCAACGCGGGTATAAACCTTTTGTTGACCTGAATGACCCCGAAGAGCACCGTAAAGTATTGGGTACAGACAAATATCACCTGCATGTAGTGCAGGTGACTGACGATTTTATCAAAAGCCACCCGGATACAGTGCAGAAATTTGTCAATGCAGTGGTACGCGCCATTGCTTGGGAAAATAGCCATTCATCCGACGAAATCACTAAGGCAATAGCCCCGCTGTTTCCCAACTCGGATCTGGAAATTGAGAAAAGTGTTATAGATGGTACCATGCAATCACAGACGAAAGATGGATATTTTAGTCAAACGGCGCATGATGCAGCCGTGCGGCTGGCTCTCGATGTGGGGATGATTACCAGGGAAGCTACAAAGGAAAGTGCAGTAGATGAGACATTTCTCAAAAAAGCTCATGAAGAATATGGGAAATAGGCAAAAGATGAGGAGAAAGTGTAATATGAGTGCAATTGAAAGGAAACCCGCGATTTGCGGCATATGCCCGGGTGGCTGCGCTATTGAGGCGACAGTGGAGGGTGACAGACTGACTCAAGTCAAACCGCTAACCGCCTCTCCCTTCGGGGCGCTGTGCATGCGCGGCAGCCACGCGACGGAGGTGGTATACTCAGTTGATAGGTTGCAAACGCCCCTGCTACGGACCGGGGAAAGGGGCGAGGGAAAGTTTCGCACGGCAAGCTGGGATGAGGCTTTATCATTCCTTGCGGCTAAAATGATGACTATTCGCGATAAGTATGGCCCGCAGGCAGTGGTGAGTCACTCCGGGCGAGGCGGTTTTGAACAGTCAATGGATGATCTGGGGGGCTTACCGGGTGAGTCCAAAACTTCGAAGCTTTTGCAGGGCTTTGGCTCTCCCAACATATGCGGCGTAGGGTCGGTGTGTTTCACAGCTTTCGGCCAGATGGCCCCAATGATGACCATCGGGGTTGGTGGCCGGCAATTGGTGCCGGACTGGGAAACAAGCCGTCTGTTGGTAATCTGGGGGACTAATCCGGCAACAGATTCCCCGCCGTTTGATTATCAAAAAATTCTTCAGGCCCAAAGCCATGGGTTAAAAGTAATAGTAATTGACCAAATGCGCTGCGACATGGCGGAACGCGCCGACCGGTGGATACCGGTACGTTCAGGTACCGATGGGGCTTTGGCCTTAGGAATGATGTGGGTAATTATCAAAGAGGAACTGTACGACAAGGAGTTTGTTGATCATTGGACGGTCGGTTTTGCAGACCTTGTGCGTTATGTTGAGAGTTTTACACCGGAAAAGGTGGAGATAATTACCGGCGTTCCGGCAGAAGTTATTGTTGAACTGGCACGGACGATCGCGTCTGAGCCCGCTGGTCTGAGGGTATATACCGGTCTGGAATATTCTAATTGCGGCGTTCAGTCCATTCGCGCCGTATATTGCCTTTGGGGGTTGGCAGGGCATCTTGACGTGCCGGGTGGACTGCTGATTAATGGACAGCCGGAAAAATGGGTTGAGCAGCCGGCGATGGATAATTTGGAGGGAGCGCTTCCAATTGGCGCGGCAGAATATCCCCTGTTTTATAAATATAGCGGTTCCGGCCATTTTATGGAGTTTCCCAAAGCAGTGCTGGAAGAAAATCCCTACTCGGTAAAAGCACTGATTAACAATGGTTCCTCTATACTGACTTCTTATCCTCAGCCGGCGCTCTTTGAAGAAGCCTTTGGCAGACTGGAACTCATGGCGGTGATTGACCGGTTCATGACCCGTGATGCTTTATTTGCCGATGTTGTGCTTCCGGCCACAACGTATTTTGAGAATACCTCCTATCACCGTTATCCAGGCTATGTGCGCTTGCGCCGTCCGGTGATTAAACCAGTTGGGGAAGCCCGTAATGATCTGTTTATTATGGCAAAGCTGGCAGAAAAACTTGGCTTCGGACATTTATATCCACAAACAGACGAAGAATTGCTGCAAAGAGCATTTGCCCGCAAGCCTGACCTGTTGGCGATGTTGCGGGACAGTGCAGACGGCATTGCCCTGCCCAAAAAGGAACGCAGCTTTAAAAAATACGAATCAGGACTTTTAAGGCCTGATGGCAAACCCGGTTTTGCCACTCCTTCCGGAAAACTGGAGCTAGCTTCTTCTATTTTGGCCAGCCATGGTTACGATGCTTTGCCGGTATATAAAGAACCGGTTGAAGGGCCGATAGGCAGCCCCGATGTTTACCGGGAATACCCTTTGATATTGAATACCGGGGCCCGTATTCATTCAACATTCCGTTCCCAGCATCTTAACATTCCGGGGTTAGTGAAGCTTCAACCCAAGCCCCAGGTCCTGATCCACCCGTTGGATGCCCAGGAACGCAGTATTGCCGACGGGGATAGAGTCACAGTCAGAACCAGTCGAGGGCGGGTAAATCTGTTTGCCTGTATCACCGATCGGGTTTTGCGTGGTTCAGTCGAGGCCAATATGGGTGGTGGTACTCCCATTCAGGTGCCTGAGTGGCGCGAAGCAAATGTGAACAACATCTGTGACTTTTCCAATCGTGACCCGATCTCCGGCTTCCCGGTATTTAAAACTCAATTGTGTCAGATAACTAAGGCGCAGGAGACTGACAGAGGTGACATGTGATGAATTGCGACAGCATGAGCTCTGCCGAAAGAATGCGTGCGCTGGCATTAAAATCAGAGCTGGACCGCGTGCCGGTAATACCGTGCGCCAGTACATATACAGCCGTTATTTCGGGAATTTCGGCGAAAGAATACTATCTTGAACCAGAGAAAGCCTTACAGGCCCAGTTATGGGCTATGGATTTACACCAGTACGACGGTGGGCCGTCTTATAACATACCCAATTGGGCAGGCTGGGACTTTGGCGGTGAATTGCAATTCCCGGAATTGCCGAAGGCCGCGATGCCGGTTTTATCGCGTAGGGCCGTGCAAAGAGAGACGGATGTTGAAAAACTTGTTTTGCCTGATATTGATAAAGCACCGAGCGCGTCCAGGATAATAAAGTTTGCCCGGCTGGTCAGAGGTAAAGGCTATCCGGTTACTATTTACAACGGTTCACCGGTAGGTATTGCCGGGTCAATCCTGGAGACTGACTTGCTAATGCGTTGGTTTATAAAAAAACCGGAGCTTATTCATCTGGTTTTGCGCATAGCTACCGATTACCTGATGGCGATTGCCGACAGGATGATTAATGAATTCGGTGCAGAGAATTGTTCAGCTTTTTCCACCTTTCCTTTTGAATGTCATGGCATGGTCTCGCCGCAGGTCTTCAAAGAGTTCAGTCTTCCTTATGTTAAAGAAATACATACGATGCTTTTGGCAAGAGGAATTAAACGGTGGCTTATTCACTTGTGCGGCGATCATACCCGCAACTTAGCGTGCTGGAAAGAAGAGATACCTCTTGCTCCCCGTACTGTATTCAGCATTGGACATGAAATGGATCTGGTTGAGACTGCGAAATTCTTTGGACCTAAGCATATTATTGCCGGCAATGTCCCGACCGAACTGCTTAACCGCGGTACACCTGACGAGGTACTGGCAATATGCCGCAAACAGATACAGGCAATGAAGCATATGCCAGGCGGTTACATATTGGCTCCGGCATGTGCGTTACCGCCTTTAACACCGCCTGCTAACGTGCATGCAATGGTAAAGGCTGTGCGGCTGTATGGAAGGTTCGGTCAGACTGAGGAGGAGTAATGAAGTGAGCCATGTGTTTTCGGAGACAGCGGAATTGAAGGCTGTGTTTCCAGAGCCTGTTCTGCCGCCTAAATTGTGTGTCGAGTGCGTAAACTTTGACTATGAGTCCGCAAATGGCAAAGTGACTCCCGCCCTCCGGGATGTGAGCCTTACTATAGGAGAAAGTGAATTTGTCGCGATAGTCGGACCCAGCGGTTGTGGAAAAAGTACACTGTTAAATATCATGTCCGGTCTGCTGCGCCCAAAAAGCGGCAAAGTAATGCTTGATGGCAGTCCGTCGTTAGGGCTGACCACGAAGATTGGCTATCTTTCTCAGACAGATGCCCTACTTCCCTGGCGGACTGTCCTGGAAAATGTCTGTCTGGGACTGGAGATCAAAGGCATTCCTAAGAGCAAACGGAGGGAAACCGCGTCAGAACTGATTCAAAGGGTCGGCCTCAGCGGCTTTGAGAATTGCTTTCCCTGCGAGCTTTCCGGTGGTATGCGAAAACGGGTTGCCATCATTAGAATTTTAGCCATGGATCCGGAAATTCTGTTTATGGATGAGCCTTTTGGCGCACTGGACGTGTTTACCAAAGAAACGCTGCAGGATGATATTCTCCGGTTATGGCAGGCAACACAAAAGACCATTGTTTTTGTCACTCACGACCTGACGGAAGCCATAACCCTGGCAGACAGGGTTATAATGATGACTGCCAGGCCATCGACGATTAAAAAGGAGTATGAAGTAAGTCTGCCGCGGCCCCGGACAGCAGTTGAAACACGCTTTTCCTCACGGTTTGTCGACTTGCAGAAAGCCATCTGGAAAGATCTGATGCAGGAAATGGAGAATGCAGGAGGCATACAGAATGCGGATTCTGCCTGACAGGGAACAAGCTGTTATTAATGTCTACCGGCTTATGGTGTGTGCCATTTTTTTTGCTGTCTGGGAATATTCCGCCGGAATAGGACTGATTGATCCCTTTTACAGCAGCAAGCCGTCAGACATACTTAAAGATTTGCTGAAACTTTTTGTAACAGGAGAGGTTTTTCCCAATATCGCTATTACCATGGAGGAAGCCTTAGCAGGACTGGCAATTGGCACAATTTTGGGAATTGCATCAGGTTTTCTGTTGGGGAAATTTGAACGTTTAGGTAAGGTAGTGGATCCAATCATTATGGCGTTGTATGGAATTCCTAAACTGGCTCTTGGGCCGATATTTATTCTTTGGTTTGGGCTGGGCATTGAATCGAAGATTTTTATTTCCCTGATATCGGTATTCTTTTTAACTTTTTTCAGCGCTTATAGTGGTTATAAAAATGTTGACCCCGCACTTATAAATGCCGTTAGATTGATGGGGGCAACAAACATGCAAGTAATGAGCAAGGTGATTTTTCCATCCTGCTTTCCCTGGTTGTTGACAGGTTTGCGTTCCAGTCTTGGGGTTGCCTTGCTGGGAGCCATTGTCGGTGAATATATAGGAGCCAACTCCGGTCTGGGCTGGATGGTGAACTACGCCGGCGGCATGTATGATACCACCCGGGTCTTTTCCGCGATTATCATCATGACTGTTATTATGATGGTGTTAAATTCGGGGCTTAAATACTTGGAAGATCGCTTGTTGAAATGGAGGCCGGCTGTGCAGGGTCAGTAGAATATCCAGGAAGTTTAAAAACTTATAAAGGAGCTTTCTATGTTATCATTAATTAAGCAGTATTATGCAAAAGTTATTGCAGGTTTCTGGGGACAAAATTTTTCGGTAGTTTCACTAGGGGTACTAAGTGCCCTATATTTTGGCTCGGTTGGTGTCGCCTGGGCTGTGACAGGAGAATTTACCCGTTGGGGCGGACATATCCTGCAATCTATCGGCGTGGATACCAATCAGTATAGCTACTTGAAGATAATAAACTTCACCGGCTCTCCCTTGACACGGGTGGATGGTGTGATGGTAATGGGAATGTTTATCGGGGCGTTAATCAGTGCTCTTTTAGGTCAAAATGTAAAATTCCGTTTCCCTTCAGGCCGCAGGATTGCCCAGGCACTGGCAGGCGGAATTATTGCCGGTTTCGGAACACGGCTGGCGATGGGGTGCAATCTTGCTGCATTATTTACGGGAATTCCCCAGTTCTCTTTTCATACATGGTTATTTACCTTTGGTACGGTAGTTGGCACTTATTATGGCTTGAAGCTTAGTATAAAACCGTGGATGATGGGAAATCCCAAGCTGATTGCTGTTAAAAGCACTGGCAGTAAAATTGAAAATCAATCTTATTATCGTATTCAGCCTTATATCGGCGCTCTGGGACTAATCTTGTTCATCTATTATCTTTTGCAAAAAACAGGCGGCAGCTATCCGGTAAATCTTTTAACAGCCACCTGCTTTGGTTTTGGGTTTGGTTTTCTCATCCAGAAAGGACAGATCTGTTTTACGTCAGCTTTCCGCGACCTATGGTTAGTCGGGCGTTCGAATATGGCAAAAGCCTTGGTGTGGGGTATGGTAGTCCAGACATTGATCACCGCCGTATTTTTGGCTAAGGGTTTGCCGCCCAAGGTTATTTGGTGGGCTGGCCCGGGTGCGTTATTGGGGGGCATTTTATTTGGCTTGGGTATAGTCATTGCCGGAGGCTGTGAAACCGGATGGATGTACCGCTCGATGGAGGGACAGATACAATTTTGGTTTGTCGGCCTCGGTAATGTTATCGGAGCGACCATATTGGTTATCGCCTGGGATGCTGGCGCATACCGCCTGCTGGTAGAACCTTTTCCTAAAATTAATCTAGCAGCAGACTTTGGTTATGCAGGGGCAATAATTCTGACAATGATGATGTTGTTTTCTTTGTACATTTGGGCTGATTGGCGCCAAGTATCACGGCGGGGGATACTGATAAGGAGGCAGGACTATGAGCAAGCAAACTGATAATTTATATTTACTGGATCTTCGGGGCGAACCTTGTCCTTATCCGGTAGTTTTTTCACTGGATACCCTAAGTAAGCTGGCGAAGGGAACAATCGTGGAAATTCTGGCGGATTGTCCGCAAAGCTTCATATCGGTACCGGAAGAAGTGGTTAAAGCCGGTTATGAAATGCTGGAGCCACCGCAGAAAATCGGGCCGACATTGAGATTCTTAGTGAAAATTCCGGTGTAAATATCTCATCGTATTGGAGAAATAATCTATATCAGAAATACCGAATAATGGCCTCAACTCCGGCATAATACTGGGTTGAGGTCATTCTGTATTCCGTGCGGCATTATTGGATGCAAAGTCTCCCTGTTAATTAATGTTGCGTGTTTTTAAACACGCTCTTCATATAAGAAAATCATACTATTGTGGCGCAATAAGAGTTTTTACCGGAAATTTCGGTTGTTTTTAAAGAATAATCGACAAATGTGCTTATTTTTGCTATTATTAGTTCTGTAGAAATCTTAAGATGAAAAAAATACATTTAACATATATGTAAACAGGAGCTTTATATAATGAGAATCGCAACACCCTATTATCTAATTGATGAGAAAAAATTGCTGCGCAACTTACAGATTATTAAAGAGGTGCGCCAGCTTTCCGGAGCCAGGTCGCTTTTGGCGCTGAAGTGTTTTTCTACCTGGTGTGTATTTGACCTGATGCGGGAGTATATGGATGGCACTACCTCCAGTTCCCTTTTTGAAGCGCGGCTGGGGTTTGAAAAGTTCGGCAAGGAGACGCATGCATATTGTGTGGGATATTCACCGGAGGACATCCAGGCCGTTGCCGGGTTTGCCGATAAGATCATTTTTAATTCGGTTTCGCAATTAGAGCGCTACTATGATATTGTGAAAACAGCAAAGCTGGGTTTGCGGGTCAATCCCGGAATCAGCTATTCTCATTTTGATCTGGCCGATCCGGCCCGGAAGCATTCGCGGCTGGGAGTGGCGGACAAGGGGGGCCTTGCAGCGCAGATATCCCGTCTTAGCGGCCTGATGTTCCATTATAATTGTGAGAATGATGATTTTAACGCTTTTTCTGAGCAGCTTGATACAATTGGTGACTGTTATGGGGACATGCTGAAACAAATACAATGGGTAAGCCTCGGAGGAGGGCTATATTTTACCAAAGAAGGCTATCCTGTAAAAAAATTCAGCAAAAAACTGGCCGATTTTGCTGCTAAGTTTAATGTGCAAATATATTTGGAACCAGGGGAAAGTGCTATCACCGGCTGCGCCGAACTGGTCACCAGTGTGGTTGACCTGGTACATAACGAAATTGATATTGCCATCGTCGACGCTTCGGTAGAGGCACATATGTTGGATCTATTGATATACCGGCTGCCGGCCAAGATTTGGTCAGGCGATGCGGCTAATTATAAATATATGGTAGCCGGGCGGTCTTGTCTGGCAGGAGATGTTTTTGGCACATTTGATTTTAAAGACAAATTAGAAATCGGCAGTGAAATCAGATTTACCGATGCGGCCGGCTACACCATGGTAAAGAAGAATTGGTTTAATGGACTGCAGATGCCGGCCATAGCCGTGCGACGGTTGGACGATACTGTTGAGGTTGTACGTAATTTTACTTATGCAGATTTTATAAATAATTTATCATAATTATTTATTTGACAAAAAGGAGGACAAAAATGCGGAAAAATGTTTTAATTATCGGTGCCGGAGGAGTGGCCCATGTAGTTGCCCATAAATGTGCGATGAATAATGATGTTTTAGGCGATATTTGCATCGCTTCCCGCACCAGGCAAAAATGTGAGGAAATTATTGAAAGTGTAATGCGCAAAAATCACCTGAAAGATTCATCGAAAAAATTGTATTCACGTGAAGTGAATGCACTTGATATCCCTGCTTTGGTTGATCTAATCAAAGATACTAAATCAGAAATCGTCATCAATGTGGGGCAGGCCTATGTTAACATGTCGGTTTTGGAGGCTTGCATCGAGACAGGCGCAGTGTATATGGATACGGCGATCCATGAAGAGCCGGATAAGGTCTGTGAAAACCCGCCCTGGTACGCCAATTACGAGTGGAAACGCAAGGAGCGTTGTAAGGAAAAAGGGATTACCGCAATCCTTGGCCTTGGTTTCGATCCCGGTGTGGTCAATGTCTGGTGCGCTTTAGCGCAAAAAGATTATTTCGATACCATTGATACTATTGATATACTGGATGTTAACGCCGGCAGTCACGGCAAGTATTTTGCCACCAACTTTGATCCGGAGATTAACTTCCGGGAATTTAAAAAAGTATGGACCTGGATTGACCGGAAATGGGTATTGCAAAAGGTTCACTCCATAAGAATGGACTATGATTTTCCGGTGGTGGGAAGCTGTCCGGTGTACCTGAACGGGCATGATGAACTGCATTCTCTTTCCAGGAATATTGACGCTAATTCCATTCGTTTCTGGATGGGATTTGGCGATCATTATCTGAATGTGTTTTCCGTTTTGACCAATATCGGTCTTACTTCGGAAAAACCGGTGAAAATCGCGGAAGGGGTAGAAGTTGTGCCCCTTAAGGTATTAAAAGCCTTGCTACCGGACCCTTCCTCCCTGGCTCCCGGCTATACGGGAAAAACCTGCATCGGCAATTATATCCGGGGCACCAAAGACAATAAAAAGCGGGAAATCTTTATCTACAATACTTGCGATCATGCCGAGTGTTACAAGGAAGTGGAGTCCCAGGCCATTAGCTATACCGCCGGGGTTCCGCCAGTAGCCGCAGCGATTTTGGTTGCCCGCGGCGACTGGGATGTAAAGCATATGGTAAATGCGGAAGAGCTCGATCCTACTCCTTTCATCAAACTGCTTGACACCATGGGCCTGCCTACGGAAATAATTGAATCGCCAACACCCTTTACGCCGCCTGTCATTGAATCATTAGAGTCTGTCTGATAATAACAAAAACCTCCTGTGAATACCGATAAGTATTTGCAGGAGGTTTTTTCATGCTTTTATATTTGTCGTTCAGAAATAATTGTGATAGATGGTGAATGTTCGGTTTTTTGGGGGATATGGGGAATAATACAAGCGAGTATGGCTGATAATGTCAGGGGAATTAAGGTGCATAACAGTGCCGGTTTCAGTCCGGCATGGTCGGCGACTGCACCGGTTATTGCCGTGCCAAGTCCTCCCAGACCGGCGGACAGGCCAAGCATCATGCCTGAAGCCATAGCGGCATTGGCAGGGATCATGGCTTGAGCCCAAACAATAGAAGGTGGAACAGTGCCTTGCATGACTGCGCCGCTAACTGCGAGCATTATCCAGGTAAACACAGTGACCTCCGCCGGTGCTAAAAAGAAATAAGTAGCAGGTAAAGAAGCCAGTAGAAGACCAATAATGCATTTTTTATATCCGAACTGGTCACTTAAATACCCGCCAATAAAACCTCCCAAGGCACCCCCTAATAAAAAAACAGTCAGCATACTGCCGGCAACAGCGGTCGAATAACCTGCTCTGGTTAAGAGGACAGGAAGAAAGGTGGTAACAGCAACTTGTGTCCAGGCGCGCAGTCCCATGACAATATTCAAATTAAGCAAAGGCAGAGAATTGTACCATGTCTCATGAGAATTTCTTGCTTTGGGCGGAGCAGCCAATTTAAAATTATGCAGTCTTTGTAAATAATAGGCAACTGTCAATACGATCCCTGGTACAGCTATCCATAATAAATTACTTAAACCAAATTTCGCAATATAAAGCATGACTATTGCCGGAGCCACAGCAAAGCCCAGATTGCCGCCACCGATAAATATTGACATGGCAAAAGCCTTTGTATGGTGTAAGCTTACCTTGCTGGTCATAATTGAACCAAGGGGGTGGAAAAGTGAGGAAGCCAAGCCGGACAGAGCGACAAATACAAATAACGTTATAATTCCTGTGGCTGAACCGGCCAGACTTATAAAAACTCCGCTGATTGGTATTGTTACTAATATAAGCCGGGAGAGGCTGTATTTATCAACAAGATAACCAAATACCGGTTGCAAAATGCATGAGGTAAAAGAAAATATCATGACCAACAAGCCACTTAAAGTGAGGGAAAGACCTAAATTGTTTATCACGATTGGAATAATGGCCGGTAAAAAATTGGCATAAAAATCGCTAAAAAAGTGGCCGGCAGTAAGTAAACTTATAGTATACCAAATATACCAATTGTTGCTCCGATTAGCGGGAAGGGTTATCATAAATAGCAACACTCCTATGACTATACATTCGAGTTGAGTTTCGTATCACTTATTATAACATTCATTAATAGGATGTTTGCAATAAATTTTATATTGCTCAGCTTATTTCCGGCTAATATACGTATTTAAATATTTAATTGATAATTGTAGAATTATGAAATGAGACGTGTTAGAATGGCCTTAATCATATAATCATTCTTCTTAAGGGAGAAAAGCAACAGATCACTGGTATAATTGCTGACTCGGCAAGGGAGCGAATAATATACATGCGGTTTGCAGATCTATTCGATATAACAAGTTTGCAGAATTTGCTTGATGCGTTTTATGAAGCTACAGGAATACCATCAGGCATAGTGGATGTGGATTCAACTGTGTTGACAGCTACGGGGTGGCAAGACATTTGCGCTAACTTTCACCGGTCTCATCCGGCTGCTGCAAAGATATGTAGGAAAAGCGACAGAAAAATTGCCCGGTATGCGGCTGAAGAGACACCCATAGGCTATAAATGTGGCAACGG
>JAEYSJ010000290.1 GCA_023434855.1 Bacillota bacterium
ATGACACCTTTGGAATACAGGAAATACCTGTGTTCAGTAGCATAAAAAATGACACCAACCAGCAATAATTGATTGGTGTCAGAAATTTTTATTTTTTCTACTGTCTACTTGACAGGGGGCACTTCAAGCTTCAGGGTTAATTTTATTTATCAATAGTACCATTGCATGCCATTGGTGCCATGTCACTGAAATAAACCAATCTTAAAATCCCAGAACCCTTTAAAATTAAGGTTTCTAGGATTCTATTTTTTGTGCAGCAGGAAACGCTTGGCCAAGTGTAATAGCTTGTCAAGGTGTTTCGGGATGCTGGTTGAGTGCATAAAGGGCATGATTTTTTTTATGATAAAATAGACTTATTACTTAGCATGTTATCAAAAATTTATAGCTGCGTATCTTATAAAAAACATGGAGGAAAACATGAGTAATCTTTTTTTTTACATTCATTACTGCAATTGCAGGCAACTTAATGAACCTGGAAAATATCGAAGTAAAGTCACGAGAACACTTCAGCATCATGAACTTGCTTTTTTTACTGGGGGGAAGGGCAGTATTTTCGTTGAAAACAAAAGATATCCGGTAAAAAAAGGTATGCTGTTCTACATTTGTCCCGATGTACTACATACTATAGACCTGCATTCCGAAGAATCCGTAGGCGTTCTAACCGTGCATTTCAGCTATGCGCAGGTGAGCTTTAATGACAGCAAATGGGCTATTAGAGACGAAGTGAAAATGCTTCCACTGCACCCTGCGCAAGAATTGCAGGATTATTGCCAGATTGAGGATATATTTAAAAAACTAGTTGATAGTTGGAATGCAAAACTACCAGGATATGAGTTTATTTCTAAGACTTGGCTCCAGCAATTATTAATTGCAATTTTTCAAAATGTGAGAAAGAAAAATCAGAATTACTCAGCTTCTTCAAAAGTGGAAAAAATTATTGAATACATGCATCAAAATGTAAATAATAAAGTGACCTTAACCGAATTGTCAGAGATGGTGCATTTGTCATCCTTTTATCTATCAAGGGCTTTTAAAAATACTACAGGATATTCGGTGATCGAATATTTTAATAAGATAAAAATTGATAAAGCCAAAGAACTTATTATCGAAGGTGATAAAAAAGTTAAAGAAGTGGCACAAGCACTTGGATTTACTGATGAATTTTATTTTAGCAGGATATTCAAGAAAATTGAGGGGATAAGTCCATCGGAATTCTATAGCAAAAATGTCCATGGAGTTTAATATAATGCATGGTATAAAGCCCATTTGAATGTTAAGATATTATTGTTGATTATTCATGAGCAATAAATGAAGCATACAAGGGAAGGCTTATATTTATGCCAATTTGGAAAAGAAACTTAATTGTTTGTTGGTTTGGGATGTTTGCAACAGGTGTAGGAATGAGCCAGATTGTCCCAGTATTGCCGCTTTATATAGATCATCTCGGAATACACGATACGGCCTTAATTGAGCAGTTCTCAGGAATTGCTTTTGGTATTACCTTTATAGTTTCAGCGGTTTTTTCACCAATTTGGGGTCAGGCCGCTGACAGATTCGGGCGAAAACCAATGCTCTTGCGGGCAAGCCTTGGCATGGCAGTAGTTATATTTAGTATGGGTTTTGTACAGAATGTATATGAACTGATCGGATTAAGATTGTTGCAGGGCATTATCACTGGTTATAGTACAGCCTGTATTACATTGATTGCAACTCAGACCGATAATGAACACGCGGGATGGGCTCTAGGTACACTTTCAACAGCGCCTATTGCAGGTTCTTTGCTTGGACCAATGATTGGCGGTTATATAGCAGAGACCCTTGGTTTACAAACTGTATTTTTTATAACAGGTACCCTGCTGATGATTGCATTTATTACAACGGTTTTATTTGTAAAGGAATCTTTTACCGGTCAAGATAAAAAGGTGCTTAGCGCTAAGGCGACATGGAATATTATTCCGGACAAAAGTTTAACTATTATTATGTTTGTGACTTCTTTTGTATTAGCTTTGGCATTGTACTCTGTAGAACCAATCATAACAGTATATATTACCGAGTTATCCAGCAATACCAGTCATGTTGCTCTGTTAGCCGGAATGGCTTTCTCCGCTTCAGGGCTGGCAAATATAATTGCCGCTCCAAGACTGGGAGAACTCTCTGATAGGATTGGACCACAGAAGGTTATGCTAGCCGCACTTGTAGCGGCGGGCCTCATTTTTATTCCACAGGCCTTTGCAAAAATTCCTTGGCAGTTAATAGCACTTCGCTTTCTATTGGGATTAGCAATGGCAGGGTTGGTTCCTTCCGTTAATGTTTTAGTGAAGAAGATTACACCGGATTCTCTTACAGGAAGAGTTTTTGGTTTTAATATGTCGGCGCAGTATTTTGGCGTATTTGGAGGTTCGATTTTAGGCGGGCAAGTGGCAGCTTGGTTTGGTATCCGATATGTGTTTATTATAACTAGTTCTTTGTTATTGCTTAATGCAGTATGGGTTTATTTTAAGGTGTATAAAAAGCTATAATCAATGCCTGTTCAGTAGAGATACTTATTTAACGGGGAGGATAATATGAAGATCAAATGGTTTGGGCAATCTTGCTTTATGATAACATCTGAAAACGGGACGAAAGTAGTAACGGATCCATATGTTAATATGTTGGGTTACAAATTACCTGAAATTGAAGCAAGTTTAGTAACTACAAGTCATAATCACAAAGACCATAATAATATAAACGCAGTTAAAGGAAGCTTCGAACATATACAGGGATCAGGTGTTTTTTCTAAAGACGGAATAAAAATAAAAGGTGTGGAAACATTTCACGACAAAGTTTCAGGGGCCAAGAAAGGAACTAACACGGTATATAATTTTAATATTGATGACATAAATGTTTGCCATTGTGGGGATCTGGGGCATGTTTTAAATGCCAATCAGATTGATGATATAGGAAACGTAGACATACTGCTTCTTCCTATTGGAGGATTAGTTACGATTAATGCAGCTAATGCAGTTCAAGTAGCAACACAGCTAAACCCTACTATTATTATACCAATGCATTACCGGACAAAGGCATTAGGACTATTGGGTTATATCTTTTGTAGCATTGATAAATTTATTTCGATTTCAGGAATGATGGCAAAAGAGTATAAGGAGTTGGAATTAAGCAAAGCAAATATTAAAGATTATTCAGGGATTGCTGTCCTTAAATATAATTAAGATTTCCCTATGAAAGGTTATTTACAAACATCTCACTGGAGCGATGTAACGACGGGTGAAGTTGGATCTATGGTGCGCGAAGCTATCAAGCGTGGTGAACAGGCGATAGCGGAAGAAGCAAAAACTAATGGTGCTGCTCATCAAAACGCTCAATAGCAATAAAAAATCCGAAGTCTTTTGATTAAGGCTTCGGATTTTTGTTAAGTAGTTATAAATAAAAATTATTTAAATCAATTTTGTTAGATCATGTAAACAGAATAAGCACTTCATAAGGATAAATATAATCAATAATGATAATATGATGTTCAATAAGGATTTAAGAATTGAGAATTTCTGAGCTTCTTTCAAGCATATTATGAAGGTAATTGTGGACCAAAGATTAATTATATTAATCATAAATATTAATACATTTGCATATATGCTCAATGGCCGATGGTTTAATATACTTGATCCCCATATTGCAAATTGGATAGGCTACACTGAAATGGACAGTTTTCTTAAGGGGTAGTAAACTTAGAACAACTAACGAATGGAGCGATTTACTATGACCAGAAGAAAACGCAGGGAATTTACAGACGAATTTAAAAATCA
>JAEYSJ010000317.1 GCA_023434855.1 Bacillota bacterium
GCTTACATTACGTACTATAAGTCCCGGTGGTGATCCATTTCTTCTGCCTTTGTCAGCAACATTAGCGGTAATTGGATTGACAATGGTGCTTAGATTAAAACCCGCATTATTTTTGTTTCAAGCTATATGGGTTACTGTTGGTTTATTGGTTTTTTTACTTACCGTTTATTTTTCCCGGCGATTGGATCGATTAGCCCAATATAAATATGTCTGTGGACTGGTTGGTGTCATACTATTATTAACAGCGATACTCTTTGGCGTAGATATTGGCGGACATAAGAGTTGGGTTGTTTTTGGCCCGGTTAGGTTTCAACCGTCCGAATTTGCTAAGCTATTTATTGTTTTGTTTTTAGCGGCGTATTTAAATGAACGACAGGAAGTTCTTTCCCTGGCAACCAAAAGTTATGGACCATTTGTTTTTCCTCAGCCACGTTTTATTGCCCCACTGCTTGCGGTATGGGGTATGGCAATGGCAATGTTTGTTATACAGCGTGACATGGGTTCAGCATTGTTGTATTTTGGGGTTACTATTGTTATGGCTTATATGGCCAGCGGCCGGTTAAACTATATAGTAATTGGCGTTGTGTTATTTTTTATTGGCTCGTTGCTTTGTTACAAATTATACTCCCATATTCAGGTTAGAGTCGACATTTGGCTAAATCCTTGGGAAGACCCTAATGGTAAAGCATATCAAATTGTGCAATCACTTTTTGCTTTAGGTTCCGGCGGTGTATTGGGCAGTGGTCTTACCTACGGTTTCCCGGAGATGATACCTGAAGTTCATACGGATTTTATATTTGCGGCTATTGGTGAAGAGCTGGGGCTTATGGGGGCAGGTGGCGTGCTGGTTATTTATATACTTCTGGTATATCGCGCTTTTCGTGCCGCATTACTTGCTGTATCATCCTTCAGCAGTTTAGTGGCTGGCGGGATGGCAGTTGTAATGGCGTTACAAATTTTTCTAATTATCGGCGGAGTAACCAAATTTTTTCCACTCACCGGGATTACTCTGCCTTGGGTAAGTTATGGCGGTAGTTCGATAGTATCCAACTTTATTTTGTTAGGCATGTTATTTTCTATATCGGAAGAGAGGCCGATTGATACATGACATATAACAAAAATCGTGAAATTCGCACCAATATACATCGAACAGCACTTTCTTTACTAGGATTGCTAATTATTCTATTGATATATGTATCATATATACAAATATTTGAAAGCAGTTTTTTAGCTACTCACCCGCTTAACCGCCGTACTGTCGAAGCGGCTCGCAAGATAGAGTATGGGCGAATACTTGACAGGCATGGCGAAAAACTGGCATATAGTCAGCCAGACGGAACAGGTGGATATAGACGTGCATATCCTTATGGCGAGGTATTTGCGCATATAGTTGGCTATGACAGCGAAAAATACGGAAAAACCGGGATCGAAAGTACTTTTACCGGCGATTTGTCAGGGATTAGCAACCCTGAACGGCGCTTAGGCGCTGTTGCTCATTTATTGGAAGCTACTTCAGGCAATAATATAACGCTTACTCTAGATGCTAATTTGCAGCAAACAGCCTATAAAGCATTGGATAAGCACCGTGGAGCTGTCGTTGCCATATCTCCCCGTACAGGTGCGATATTAGTTATGGTGAGCAAACCGGGGTTTGACCCTAACGAAATTGATGCAGAATGGAAAAATGTTTCCCAATCTGCGGACAGTCCGCTGTTGAACCGTGCTGTTCAGGGGTTGTATCCACCGGGTTCTACCATCAAAGTCATGGTTGCTGACGCAGCATTAACTGAAAAAATTACTGATTTAAAGAAAACATTCAACTGTGAAGGCTCACTAAAAATTGGGCCGGATTATGTTTTGACAGAGACTAATTATCATGCACATGGCAAAGTAGATTTGGAACAAGCATTGACTGTTTCATGCAATATCACTTTTGGCAGTCTGGCTTTGGATTTAGGCCGCAACAGGATGGCTAAAATGTTTGAACGTTATGGGTTTACCCGTTCTACAGAAGAATACTTGCAAGAAAACCCCAGTCGCTTGCCTAATTTTAGTGCATTAAGTGACGGTGATTTAGCTCAAACTGGTATAGGTCAGGGAAGTTTGCTGGTTACGCCACTCAGAATGGCCATGCTGGCCAGCAGTTTTGCCAATAACGGAATTATAATGAAGCCATTTCTGGTCAGTCAAATAACTAACCCGGATGGCGCTATTGTCAAACGATTCCTGCCAGAACAATGGCTGGTAGCTACCAGTCCGCAAATTGCAAACACAGTAAGTGAAATGATGGTAAATGTAGTGAATGAAGGTACAGGCAATGCCGCCCGTTTGTCTGGAATATCGGTAGCAGGCAAAACGGGTACTGCGGAGAATCCGCATGGTGCAGCTCATGCTTGGTTTATTGGTTTTGCACCTGCCGATAATCCGGAAATTGCTATTGCGGTTATTGTGGAAAATGGTGGCTCAGGCGGTGAAATAGCTGCACCAATTGCCCGTCAGGTGTTGGCGCAGGCTTTACGTTAGAGGGGGTGAGAGTTTAATGATTAATAGAACGCTTGATAAACGTTACACTATTTTAGAGCACGTAGGCGGTGGCGGTATGGCTGATGTATATCGTGCTCATGATAAATTACTTGACCGATCAGTAGCCGTGAAAGTGTTACGTTCTCAATTTACTAATGATGAAGAATTTGTAGCCCGTTTTCGTCGCGAAGCGCAAGCAGCAGCTAAGTTATCCCACCCCAATATTGTAAATATTTACGATGTTGGTCACGATGAAGATACCTATTATATAGTTATGGAGTATATTTGTGGAGAGACTTTAAAAGAGCGTATCCAACGGGAAAAAACCATTCCGGTGGAAATAGCGGTACGTATTGCGTTGGAAATTGCCGAAGCGCTGGAACATGCACATCAAAATAATTTAGTGCATTGTGATATAAAACCGCATAATATCTTGTTGACCAGGACAAACCGTATCAAAGTAACTGATTTTGGCATTGCCAGAGCTGTTACTTCGGCGACTATGAATCACACAGGTACAGTATTGGGGTCAGTCCATTATTTTTCGCCTGAACAGGCAAAAGGCGGATCAGTTAGCGCGAAATCTGATATTTATTCATTGGGAGTCGTACTTTATGAAATGTTGACAGGCACGGTGCCGTTTAATGGTGAAACGCCTATCAGTATTGCACTGAAACATCTTCAGGAAGAACCACGGCCGCCACGGGAAATCAACCCTGAAATACCGCCGCTTGTTGAAGCTACTGTACTGAAAGCTATGTCCAAAGATGTTTTATCCCGCTTTGCAGATATTAGTGAAATGATCGCCGATCTTAGATTATCGCAAAATTATCTTAGAGACGACCGTACACGTCAGTTATCACGGGATGATTTTCCCACTCAAGTACTGCCACGCATTGCTGAACCCGTGGGCAAAACGGTAAAAGATTCTATGCCTGCCGAAGTAAATGGCCGGCTGGAACCCAAAAAGCTCAAAGGATTAATCTTGGGGCTTATAGTACTCTTATTAATGGGGATTGCAATAGGTACTTTCCTGGCGTTTGGGAAGTTCTGGAGTCCGAATGAAGTAAATGTTCCCAATGTGGTTGGCAAACAGGTTGATATTGCCACGAATATTCTTACCGGTCAAAACTTGAGAGTGACAGTATCAGAAGCCTACAATGACAAAGTAGCAGCCGGTTATGTAATTTCACAATATCCGGAACCGGGAAGTACGGTAAAAGAACAGCGTACAATTACCTTAGTGGTCAGTAAAGGTGGAGAAATTACCGTCGTTCCTGATCTCAGAGGGCTAAACCGGCGTGATGCCGAATTAAAAATCAAAAACTCGGGTATGGTATTAGGACGTGTTGACGAACAGTTTTCCGCTGATGTTGCTCCAGACACCGTTATCAGCCAGAATCCGCGACCACCGGCGCAAGTAAATAAGAATACTCCCATTGATATTGTAGTAAGCAAAGGTGCCGGACCTAAAAAGATCTCATTACCCGATTTTCGCGGTACTCCCCTAAACACCGTTAATACGCAGCTGGAAAGCTTAAAGCTGAAGGTAGGAAAGGTTAGTGAAGAGCCAAGTGATAAATATCCTGCAGGGACAATTATCAATCAAAATCCTGCACCGGCTGCTGAAGTAGTGGAAGGCGCTTCAGTAGATTTTACAGTAGCCAAGAGTGTTGCCGGCGCCACCAAACGGGCAGTAGTGCAAATAACTGTTCCTGACGGCCCGGTTCGCCAAACTGTTCAAATTGTTGTAACAGACAGTAACGGACGCCGCGTTGTTTATGAAAACGTACAAAAGCCTGGCGATAAGATTGAAAAGCAAGTTGAGGGTGTTGGACCAGTTAGAGTGCAGGTGTATATAAACGGGGTACTGTTGCAAGAACAAACACTATAATTAGGGAGGACCCGTAGTGCTTCGTGGAATTGTGGTAAAAGCGTATAACAGCTATTACTATGTGCAAACTGAAGATAAAACGGCAATGTGCACATTGCGCGGACGTTTTAAAAAAGAACGCTTCTCCCTGATTGTAGGGGATGATGTTGAGTATACAATGGTAAGTGCGGATAAGGGCGTAATTGAGCGGATTATGCCCCGTCGCAGTATGCTCAAACGTCCAATGGTAGCAAATGTTGACCAAGTAATTCTTACTTTTGCTGCAGTGAACCCTGATGTTAATCCTGCCCTGATAGACCGCTTTTTAATTTTAGCAGAACTATCAGGACTAGCTACTGTTATCTGTATTAACAAAATTGACTTAATCGATATAAGTAAAATACAGCCAATTATAGATCTATATCAGAATATTGGTTATCCGGTTATTCCTATGTCGGCGAAAGGCGGTATTGGCATCAAAGAATTACGCACAAAACTTTATGATCAGATTACCGCTTTTGCCGGTCCTTCAGGTGTCGGCAAATCAACCATTTTAAACACCGTTGAGCCTGGTTTGGAACTTATGACAGGGGAAGTCAGCCAAAAAATTGGCCGTGGCAAGCATACCACTCGCTTTGCTGAACTACTGCCGTTGTCCGGCGGCGGCTTTGTGGTTGATACGCCTGGCTTTAGTTTTACTGAGTTTAATGATCTTACTGAGCAAGAACTGATGTACTGTTTTCCGGAAATTGCGGCAGTAGCACCCAGGTGTAAATTTAATACCTGCCTGCACTACAAAGAACCCCAGTGCGCCGTAAAACAAGCAGTAACAGAAGGTCATATTAGCCAGGCCAGGTATGATTCATATATACAAGCACTCCTCGAATTAAAGAAGTGAACTCGCCCAGCTAATGCTGAATATCAAGATTTCAGTGGGGGGACTCTAATCCCCAACGAAGCAGCAAAGTGGAACTCCCACTTATCGAAGTGGGAGTCTTGGAATTAAGATCAACTATATTTTTAAGGAGTCTTCTATTATGGTAAAAGTTGCACCATCGATTCTTTCTGCTGATTTCTCCAGATTAGCAGAGGAAATACAACGGACTGAGGCCGCCGGAGCAGACATGATACATATCGATGTAATGGATGGGCATTTTGTGCCTAACCTTACATTCGGGCCACCTGTTGTGGCAGCCATCCGAAAAACAACTCGATTGATGTTTGACGTTCATTTGATGGTAACCAATCCTCAAGATCTAATCGCACCATTTGTTCAAGCTGGAGCTGATCTCTTAACCATTCATGTGGAAACAGCTCCACATTTACACCGGTTGTTGCAAAATGTCAAGGAATATGGTCTCAAAACCGGAGTTTCCCTTAATCCCTCGACTCCGCTCAGTACGGTGGAAGAAGTGCTTGCTGATGTGGATATGATACTTCTAATGAGCGTTAATCCCGGTTTTGGCGGACAGAAATTTATTACTTCAACCCTTGATAAAATTGCAAGATTAAAGTGCATGATCAGTGAGCGCGGTTTAGCTGTAGATATCCAGGTTGATGGTGGTATTAATGCTGTTACTGCACGGCAGGTGGTTGCGGCCGGCGCTAATATTCTGGTTGCCGGTTCGGCAGTATACGGTTCTCCGGATATCAAGCAGGCTATCAGTGAAATTAGAGGAAGATAATTAAGGTCAAAGCTTGATTATTTTTCAGTTCAATGCTAGAATATATATGTTAATAATTTAACATTGAAGCCTTTAGGGCAAGGTGAAAAAGAGTAATCTTTTAATTCCTGACCGGCGGTTAAAAGCCCGCGAGCCGTATGGCTGATCCGGTGAGATTCCGGAGCCGACAGTATAGTCTGGATGGGAAAAGGCTGGCATAGTGCCGTAATAGGCTTAGCATGCTATTTCCTATACCTCCTAAAGACATGAGTGTTCTTTAGGAGTTTTTATTTTTGTATAGATATATAAGTAGGTAGCTGGGGACAAATATTTTTTGAACCACAGAGGACACAGAGGACACAGAGTGGAACGGTGCGTATATTCATTCGCACAATGAATTCGGGATATTGTAATTATAATGACTATGACGCCGGGTAATACAAGTAATAATAAAATCCCTCTGTGATCTCTGCGGTTAGTCTTATCCCCGAAGCCGTCGTGATAGCAGGAGGATATTCTCATGGATGAGCAATATATGAAGCAGGCTTTAGACCTGGCGGAAAAAGCAGCCGGACGAACAAGCCCCAATCCGGTAGTCGGTGCTGTAATTGTCCGCGATGGTCGAATAGTAGGGCGGGGATGGCATAAGCAGGCTGGGACACCGCATGCGGAAATTCATGCATTACATGAGGCAGGCGAATTAGCCCAGGGCGCTACCATATATGTTACGCTTGAGCCTTGTTCCCATCATGGCCGTACCGGCCCATGTACTGATGCTTTGATTAAAGCCGGAATTGGCAAAGTAGTTGCAGCGATAAGCGACCCTAATCCGCTGGTAGCGGGGCAAGGGCTCGATAAATTACGTAGCGCCGGCATCGACGTGGTAGATGGGGTACTGCCCGGTCAGGCTGCCAAATTAAATGAAACGTTTATTAAATGGATAACCTGTAAAATGCCTTTCGGTGTACTGAAAACAGCAATGACCCTTGATGGGAAAATTGCCACACATGCCGGGCATTCTCAATGGATAACGAGCCATGCGGCAAGACAGCGTGTCCACCTGCTGCGGGATCGCTATGACGCTATTCTCGTAGGCATTGGTACGGTGCTGGCTGATGATCCGCAATTGACGACCCGCCTGCCGGAGGGGGGCAAAAATGCAATACGTATCATTGCCGACAGTATGGCGCGCACGCCGCTTACGGCCAAAGTTGTCAATGATGGGCAAGCGCATACTATTATTGCAGTTTCATCCGAGGCTCCTAAAGAGAAGATCTCGGCCTTGCAGGATAAGGGAGTGGAAATATTAACTATTGCCAGCAGCACAGAAGGGGTTGACCTGCGCCAATTATTTAAAACCTTGGGAGAAAAGGGTATCACCAGCATTTTTATTGAAGGCGGTGCAAAAATTAACGCCGCCGCGCTGGCTGCCAATCTTGTTGATAAGGTCTACTGGTTTATTGCTCCAAAAATTATCGGCGGACACGCCGCGCCGGGTCCGGTAGGCGGTCTTGGCGCTAAATTGCTGGATGACGCTATCCAACTTGAGGATATAAATACTGAATACGTCGGGGAAGACATTTTAATCAGCGCATATTTGCGCCAACGGGAGGGCCGCGATGTTTACCGGACTTGTGGAAGAATTGGGTAAAGTAAAAGCTATTGCTAAAAGCGCGAAGTCAGTACGTATAACAATAGCGGCACATAAAATACTTAATGATATCAAAATGGGCGACAGCATTGCCGTGAATGGGACTTGCCTTACGGTGGTAGATTACGGTGACGCATGGTTTACTGCCGATGTTATGCCGGAAACTGTCGAACGTACCGCCCTGTCCGGGCAAAAAATTGGCGATACTGTTAACTTAGAAAGAACGCTGAGGGTAGGTGACCGGCTCGGGGGCCATATTGTTAGCGGACATATTGATGGTGTTGGTACAATTCGCGCCAAAGAAATGAACGATATTGCCGTAATAGTACGAATCGAAGCCGGGCCGGAAATTATGAGATTCATTGTTAAAAAGGGCTCAATCGCTATTGATGGAATAAGCCTAACAGTTGTAGATTGTGACGCAAATTCGTTTTCGGTGTCGCTTATTCCCCACACGGCAGCTATGACTACACTTGGTATAAAAAACACCGGTGATCCGGTTAACCTTGAAACAGATATTATCGGCAAGTATGTGGAAAAATTATTAGGATTGAGTCCGCCGCAGGCTACAAACAAATCCAATATTTCCATGGAATTTCTTCAGCAGCATGGTTTTACGCTATAAAGGAGGTATTCATATAATGAAGTTTAATACAATTGACGAAGCAATTGCGGATATAAAAAATGGCAAAATGATTGTTGTGGTTGACGACGAAGACAGGGAGAACGAAGGCGACCTGTTAATGGCTGCAGAAAAAGTTACACCTGAAGCAATCAATTTTATGGCGACCTATGGGCGTGGTCTTATCTGTATGCCGGTGGTGGGTTCCAGACTGGATGAATTAGAAATAGGTGCAATGGTAGCCCAAAATACCGATAATCACTGCACTGCTTTTACCGTTTCCATTGATGCGGCAAGTGTAACAACAGGTATTTCGGCCTACGAACGTGCTATAACTGTACAAACTGTACTTGATCCCTGTACTGCCCCCTATGATCTTAGGCGACCTGGCCATATATTTCCACTTAGATACTGTGAAGGCGGGGTATTGCGCCGTGCAGGTCATACGGAAGCATGTGTTGATCTAGCTAAACTAGCAGGCTTATATCCGGCTGGTGTCATTTGCGAAATTATGAATGAAGACGGATCAATGTCCAGAGTACCTGAATTGATGAATTTCGTAGCCAAACATGATTTAAAAATTATCACTATTGCTGAATTGATTAAATATCGAAAAATGCATGAAAAATTTGTTACACGGGTAGCTGAAACAAATCTTCCGACAAAATATGGAAACTTCCGCCTTATTGCCTATGAAAACCAGCTTGATAATCAATGCCATGTGGCATTAGTCAAAGGCGAAATTGCCGGTAAACCCAACGTACTTGTGCGTGTTCACTCGGAATGCCTGACAGGGGATGCTTTTGGCTCACTTCGTTGTGATTGTGGTGATCAACTGGCTACCGCATTAAAACGTATCGAAGCCGAAGGACAGGGCGCGTTGCTTTATATGCGTCAGGAAGGTCGGGGTATTGGATTAGCTAATAAAATTCGGGCTTATGCTTTGCAGGATAAAGGAAAAGATACAGTTGAAGCTAATGAACTGTTGGGTTTTGCCCCGGACATGCGGGATTATGGGATTGGAGCGCAAATCTTAGTTGACCTTGGTTTGTCCAGTATTCGTTTATTGACCAATAATCCGCGTAAACGAGTAGGTTTGGAGGGCTACGGGCTAACTATTAGTGAAAGGCTGCCATTAGAAATTAAAGCAAATAAGTTTAATCAGCGGTACCTTTCAATAAAAAAAGCCAAGCTGGGACATATGCTGAAACAATATGAGGAGGCGTAAAAGATGATAAAAACTTTTGAAGGAAAACTTGTAGCTGAAGGCTTAAAAGTTGGCATTGTGGTAGCAAGGTTTAATGAATTTATTACCAGCAAACTGTTAGGTGGAGCGTTGGATGCTCTTACACGCCACGGCGCAAACGAAGGGGATATTGAAATTGTTTGGGTCCCTGGGGCTTTTGAAATTCCGCTGGTAGCGCAAAAAATGGCTACCAGCCAAAAATATCAGGCAATTATTTGTCTTGGAACAGTTATCCGTGGCAGCACTTCCCATTATGACTATGTATGTGCCGAAGTCTCCAAAGGTATAGCCCATGTTGCCATGGCCAGCGGTATACCAACCATTTTCGGCGTACTGACTACTGATACTATCGAGCAAGCCATTGAACGTGCCGGCACAAAAGCCGGTAACAAAGGATTCGATGCCGCAGTATCGGCAATAGAAATGGCTAATTTATTAAAAAGTATCTAGGTTTAAATTTATGTAAAATATTTCCAGGGAAATACTATGGGGGGATTAGCGTTGAAAATCGGGATAGTCAGCGATACTCATGGCTGCTTAGCAACATGGGAAATGATTTATAGTAGGTATTTTTTTGACACTGATTTAATCATCCATGCCGGTGATGTTTTGTACCATGGACCCCGCAATGCGATACCTGCGGAATACAATCCCAAACAATTAGCCCAAGTGCTTAATGAATGTCCCAAACCAATTGTGGTAGCCTGTGGCAATTGTGACGCCGAAGTGGACAGCATGGTGCTTAACATACCTATACAATCACCATATGCTTATCTGCTGCTTGCTGATATTCCTATCATAGTAAATCATGGTCATGCCCTGGCCGAGGATGTTAAACGCGAAACTGCTGCTAAATTCAAAGCCAAAATGTATATTACCGGACATACTCATTTAGCAGTATTAGAAAAACAGAATGGCATTATTTATCTTAATCCTGGTTCACCGGCAATGTCTAAACGCCCGGATGGTCGCGGCACTATTGCCAAGCTTTGTGATCGCACCATTCAAATATTGGATGTAGCTACTGGTGAAACATTGGTATCAGAAGTAATTAATTAAGAAACCGGGGGTAAGAACCGATTATGAATGACCATCTCGTACGGGCTATTGCACCAGGTGTTCGCATCTTCGCCGCTGTAACTACTAATCTGGTGGAAGAAGCCAGGAACAGGCATAATTGCTTTCCGGTTGCTATTGCCGCTTTAGGACGCACAATGACCGGCGCATTGCTGCTGGCCGCGAATTTAAAAACAGATGAAAGCACTACGATTCGTATTGTAGGCGATGGACCTTTGGGTGAAAGTATCGCTGATGCCTATGCAAGCGGCTTGGTACGTGGTTATGTTAAAAATCCTCAGGTCGATTTACCGCTCCGTAATGGTAAACTTGACGTAGGTACGGCAGTCGGAAGAGGGCAGATCTATGTAACAAGATTCACCAGCCTTAAACAGCCATTTACCGGCAG
>JAEYSJ010000328.1 GCA_023434855.1 Bacillota bacterium
CAAAAATGACTCCGTAGCTCAGCTGGATAGAGCGTTTGACTACGAATCAAAAGGTCGCAGGTTCGAATCCTGCCGGGGTCGCCATAGAGAGTTCAAAGGCTTTACGAGGTTTTCGTAAAGCCTTTTTGTCATTTTCGTTGTAATTTGACAACAACCATATAACAACGTGGCGAAACTGCATTTTTAAAATAAAAGCCACCTTCATCAAACGAAGGCGGTGCTGTAAAGGAAAAAAGGAAACAGATATTTTTTCAATCTGGAAAATTATGCTATAATAATCGTACAGGCTGTCAGGGAACGGTTGGCCACACCCTTTTTAGAAAGGGGGTGGTAATGTGTCAACATTTGAGGCGATGTCCTTAATGGTCGCATTCGCAACACTTGTTGTGCTCATTATAAAACAGAAATAACCGCTCCCAAGCCCATGGTTTGCGGTTATTTCTTAAATAATTCCAAATCGGGCTAACCGTTTTCCGGTTAGGCAGTCTGTGGGGGCTGGCGTGCTTACGACACGTCAGTCCTTTTCTTATATTATACCCATAGATTGTAAAATATGCAACCGGTCAGCGAAAGTCACGGCGGCATGAATGAAAATTTGAGCTTACATATATAAGCGCTGGGGGAGCCTGAAAAGCAAATTTTTAATGTAAGCATAATACGGAAATTCAAGTAAAGAGAAAAGAGATCGTTAAGAAACTGAATTATTGGTTTTTTAACGATCTCTTTTCTCTTTACAAATTCTTTACAAATAGTAAAACTTCAAATAGATTGCGGGTTCTAAGCTATAGTTCCAAGCCGGTATAATACAAATTTGGGGATAATTTAGATTTTTTTCCTAAAAAAGGAGGAATTTTGCAATTTATATCACATTATTATAGATATAGGAAATTTAACCACTATAGTAAATTTATGTCTAATTTAGTCAAATTTAGAATAAGGGGGGAAGGGTATTATTTACAGTCTAAAAAGATGCTGCATTATTATTTTGACGGTATTGGTAGTGAGTTTTGTTTTTTTTGCTAATATCACTTCGGCTCAGGATTGGAATGATGATGATAATATTGACGTCATGTTTGTCTTAGACACAAGTTATTCCATGAATGAAACAGACAAGGATAAAATCAGTTTGGAAATGCTGAAGCTTTTTACGGATATTAGCTATTCCTCTCACACCCGCATTGGATTTGTCGCTTACAATGACTCCATACAAGCCTTTGCGCCTTTAACTGAGGTAACCGGCAAAGCGAAAGAGGATTTTAAAAAAAGTTTGGACTCAATTGAACGCGTGGGGAGAACGGATATCGGTCTTGGTCTGAAAAAAGGTTTGGAACTTCTGGATAACGCTAAACCAGGCAGAAAGTCATTCATTATATTACTTACCGATGGTGAAATTGATCTGGAAGCTCCCATTAATCAGCGAACAGTTGCCGAATCTTTAAATGATGCAAACTATGTGGTCGATCAGGCTGTCGCCAGGAAAATTCCCATTTATACGGTGGCAATGGGGCGTAACGGTGTCGATTTGGCCCTGCTGGAAAGTATCTCCAAGAAAACAGGAGTGGCAAATTATGTTGCCGAAGCGCCGCAAGATCTTCCGGCAGTCTTCAACGATATTTTTGCCGCCAGTTTCAAATCACGCATTTTTCCGGTAGCCACTGTTACGGCTTCCGGCGACGTACAGGAAATCAATATTAAAATTCCCGATAAATATGCCGACGAAGCCGACATTATTTTTTTATCGCCAACACCACTGAAAGAAACGCAGGTGTTTTACGGTTCGGCAAATATAGGTTTTAATATCGCCCGCTATTATTCTTCGGTCAAGATAGTTAAACCGGATCAACAGGCAGTAAAAGTGCGGTTTAAAAGCACACCGCCGGATGTGGTTAAAGTAAGCATGTTGCTGCACTATAACCTGAAAAGTGACATAGAAATGCTGGGGCAGCCCCGCAGCGGCCAACCGGTAACACTACGGTCCTATTTTATTGACGGCAGTACCGGACAGCCGATTACCGACAGAAATTTGTACAGCGCTTTTTCGGCCATAGCCGTTGTTAAGAACGTAGATACCGGCGAGGAGGTACAAATACCGCTTATGGCCGTCGATAATGGCTGGGATACTGATTACTATTTTCAAAGTAAAGGGAATTACACGGTAAGTGTACAGGCAAATAACAATTTCATTAGTAAAATGACAAGAGCGATAGAAGCAAACGTTGAAGATCCTGTCAGTCCACCCAGGAAGGCGGAAAAACCCGGTATTGCCCTTCCAATTATGGCAATCCTGGCAATTGCGGCAATGATCTACTATCGCGAAAGGGTGCCAAGGCCTATATTTGAAGGCAAAATAAATGCCTATTATCTGAGGCTGAAGTACCCGGAGGCAGAGGAAGCGCCGCCAGTCAGCATTTTACTGGCCAATTTCAGCGACCGTGGAAAAATAACCCTGTTTGAGCTGCTCCGGTCTGTACAGGCTGATCAGGGACTTGTTGAAGGTAAGCAAATCTGGTTTACCCCGGGTTTTAATCAGACGGTTGTCTTATCTCATATTTCGGAGTGTAACGTAGTCGTGGGGCAAACTGTGATTAGTAAAAATCAAAGATATATTCTACATTACGGCGATAGAATCTATATATCCTTTCCAGGTAATAATGCGGAAATTGAGTTGAGCTATAAAAGCGTTGATGCGCCTGAAGGGTGTATGTAGGTTATAAGCGCCTGCATTGAAATAAACAGAGTGAAAGCGAGAGGAGTAACAAATGGATATAATTGAGCAAACCAACCGGACAATCCTATTTGAAGAAATTAACCCGGAAAAACTGGACCTTATCACCATGGTGGGAGATACCAAAGGACTGGAAAGCTTAACCGATGAAAAAATCAAAGAAATAAATGAGGCGCTTCTGGTTAGGAGTTTTGATGAATTTCTCGATAAATTCTCCCCGGTAATTTACTCATTCTATAACGCCGCCAATCAAAAAGTCCTTTACACCCTTAAAAAGCCGGAAAATATCCCGGAAAACTGCATTACCGAAATTCCGATAACCAAGCAGAATGATTTTCTTAAAATGCTGCTTACCTTAATTGATGCTAAAAGTGCGCAAGGCACACCTAATGTAGATTTCAAATTTGAGAACCTCCTTGATATGATTTCACCGAAGAAGGTAATGGATGACATCAGGCAGTTCAGAAAAGAAATTCATTATCAGTATAATCAATACGAAGCACTGGACGAAGGTGATCCGAAAAAGCTCGACGTTGGCGATAAACTCAACTACATGTTTGAAGAAGCCAGTCAAAATTATAATAACGTTATGGCGATGCTGCCACTGGCGATTGAAGATATCAAAACAAGGCTGCTGCTGGGAAATGGCGATCAGCAAGACTCCCGCGAGCCGCTGCAAATCGGTGTGCTCACAATGGGTGAAAAAGGCGAACTGAAAATTATCGAAGCACCCAAGAACGAGACTACCGCTTTAGCAGTGATTGATGATAAAGCCAACACCGGGCTGATAGCCGCTTTTGAAGATGACTATGAGGCTATCAACGAGACACCGTCAGGTTATGTGAAAGACCTGGTAGTCAGGACTTTTTGTCCCTTGCCGTCAACCTTGCAAAGTGAAATTGATGTGACAGCTGAAGTCCAAAATTATAATACTTATCTGGAATTTTACAAAAATGCAAAAGACGATTTCGTTAAGACTGTCAAACCGCTGGTCGAAAAGATGGTTGGCGTCAAGTTGTTTTTCGACCAGTATGCTGTTAAGAACAAGGGAATGCAGCCAACATTGCTGGTGACCAACACTAAGCTGGAAATGCTTGTAAAAAGCAATAACATTACCCGGTTGGATACCTTTCTCAACAGCGTTAATGCCAAAAATGATTTTACGAATACCATCTGGTTTGGCATTGTACCTGAGGTAAGCCTGGAGATAGGCGGGAAGCCAAAACTGAGCCGGGAACGGTTCAAGGGCAATGAACATACGACTCGCTATGAATCCAATACTATGGAGTCCCTGGTCCTGTTGCTAAATGCCATTAAAAACTACAAAATTCAAATATTCTTTAGCTTTGAATGCCGTGAGGAAACTACTTTCAGTCATATCGCCACCGCCGGCATCGACAAATTTATTGATAAATGCGCCACCTTAATCCGCAAGGATTACAGTGAATACGCTATTCCGTGCGTACCGAATTTTACCATTATTCCTAAAGATAAATCAGGGGTTATTCTCGACAACAAGATGATGGTTAATGAAGAGGGAGCCGCTGAACTGTCGAAAGCAAAAGAAGATATCATGAAGTTGTGGATCGAAGGGGTTTATATCGGCAGTTCGTATGTCGCTGCCGGCTTGGCGGCAGCTTGGCAATGCCCCGAATTCTTGCGGGGATCATTTAAGGATGTAAACAGAATGTATCCCGGAGTGCGTTTCGACATTGAGGCCGGCGACAATGCTTTGAAGGTAACGACTACCCTGGCAAAAGAGATATCAGGGTACACCAATAATATTAAAAACATCATTAACAGGCGGAATTTTGGGTTCGTCTTTTCGTCGGAGAATGCCCAGGTACATGGCAAGGATATCAAAAAGATCAGTGTTTACAAAGCCAGGAGTTTGGCCAGCAGTGATGGCGACGAGTTTGATGCTATGTACAAAACAATGGTCAGCACCTATATTGAAAGGATTCTTCGTTTTACCAGCAACGACTTCAAACAAGACAATATTGTATGGTTTTTCAGCAAAAATCCCAACAGTCAAAGAAGTCTCTGGTTATCGTCCAACAGCTATATCAACTCCATTATTCAGACAGGCGATGACATCAGCTATAGTATTGATGACAAAAATGCGGTATGCAATATTGATTTAACTTTCAATGGCAATGTGAAAAACCTGGAAGTGGAAATTACCAAAAATGTGGCTGTTGCTAAATAACCAGAAAAAGTAATGCAATATTCGTGATGGTTCTTTTCAGAAAGGGACGGTTCAACAAATTTTCTAATCAGGGGGAAAAAGCAGTATTCTTCAATCAGCGAGCTGAGCTTGCCGGTTGAAAAATATAATAGGTAAACAAAAAAATAAGGAGGCGTTTTTATGGGATTTAAAATGAAGATTGAAGGACAAGAAAACATTGAGTTAGGGATTAAAAGTATCCTGACAGTGGAATTTGTCACAGATACCCCGGATGACTCTAATGCCCGTTCTACCGATCTGGGAACTTCGGTTATCGTTACCGGCAAAATACTGGCGGCGGTAGACGGAGAAGAAGCTGACGGTACAATGAAGCTCACCAGATGGTCCCTGGTAACAGCTGAGAAGGCTGACTGCTACCGCAAGCTTACCATTGAGGTAATCGCAGCAGATCAAGTCGTAAGAAAAGTTAATTTCCCCAATGCGTTTGTCGTAGATTACACCGAGAACTTTGGTGATGTAGAAGGCATCGGTACATTCTATCTTCACATGAAGCAGAAGAAAGATAAATTGCCGGAAGTCAAAATTGAAGGCGGCTATTCTGCCTAGTAAAACAAACGTGATACCTGGCATTAAATATTTAGTATAAAAAAGAAAGGATTGATATGTATGGGTTTTAAATTGAAAATTGAAGGCGTTGAAAATATTGAATTGGGCCTGGCGAGTCTCAAAACTGTCCAATTGAAAACAGACATACCCATCGATTCCAACGCCCGTTCCACTGACTTAGGGTCCACCCTGACGATCACCGGAAAAATACTGGCAGCCGTCGATGGCGGGAATGCCGATGACACTATGAAGCTTACCCAATGGTCGCTGGTACCGGCCGAAAAGGCTGATTGCTACCGGAAGGCGACAGTTGAAGTGCTTGCTGCTGATCAAGTTGTTCGGAAAATATATTTCCCCAATGCCTTTGTTGTTGACTACAATGAAAACTACGGCGATACCCAGGGAACAGGTACTTTTGACCTGGTTATCAGGCAGAAAAAAGACAAAATGCCTGATGTAAAAGTTGAAGGCGGCTACAACGCCTAAAACATAACCGGAAGGGGGCAAATCCCTCCTTCCGGTTACTAGGTATTACTATGAAGGAAATTACATATGAAAAATA
>JAEYSJ010000331.1 GCA_023434855.1 Bacillota bacterium
CCATTTTGGATGGTGAAGTTAAGCGAGTTAATGTTTGTACCCGTTGTCTCCGTTCCGGAAAAATTCAACGAGCCGTTTAATGCATAAAGGACTGGTGAACAACCAAGTCCTTTATTTTTTCCGGGCTATCCGCTAAAGAAGCTGTTTCCGATAGTTTTATCGGAAACAGCTTCTTTATTTAGTATCCCCATTTTATTTTCATTTTTTCGCTGCGGACGGATGGGACAATGCTGTACATGAACCAATGATAAAGATTCCGCCGATAACAGTTGTTAGCTCCGGTGCTTCATTCCAGAATAAAAATCCCCATACCGCGTTATAAATGATACCGATATAACGAACGACTTCGACAACGGCAACACAATCATGCGAAAAGGCCTTCGTTAAGAAAATTTGGCCTACCAGTGCTATTACGCCGAGAATGATCAGATAGAGAAACTCAGTATGGGTAGGGACTACAAAGTTATCCCATATCATGGGAATAGATACCAATGTGACGGCAGCCATAAAATAAAAGATAATTTCAAACACATGATGTCTTATACTTAAATAGCGGAGAACGATAGCCACGCAGGCGGCAATTGCGGCACTTAATAGGCCAATCAGCACATTGATTGAGTAAGCTGAGAATTGAAAAGGATTGATCGTCAGCATGGCACCAATAAAAGCTAATCCTAATAACGCCCACGTTCTTCGAGACAATGTTTCCTTAAGAAAAACAGCAGAAAGAAAAATTGCGATAACTGGTGCTAAGTTTATTAGAATGCTGGCATCAACCAATGATATTTGAGAAATAGTGTAAAAATGAGTTATCACGTACAAGCCACCGAGTAGACCTCTTAAGATCAACATAGGGATATCCGAAGTCGAAAACTGTACTTTCTTGCGCCTCATCATATAATAGATAAGAACAAGACCGATCACACCTCGAAAAAAAGCAACTTCTGCGGAAGGAATTGTTAACGTGACTGCCTTGACAAGGGCATTCATAATACTAAACATTAGTGAAGCTAATACCGCAAAGACTATACCCTGATTCATTTTCCCTCGCATATATTCTGGTTTCACGCCCTGTTCAACTTTGAGCGTAAGCGAAAATTAGTGATAATAAATATTATTATCATATAGTAACACTCTTATTTACTGACGTCAATGTGATTATGCGTTTTGCTAACTCTAACTAATTTCACTGCTCTAACCTTCAATATCGTCTCCAACATCACTACATCTTGATCTTTACAAACTAAAAAAAGTCAAAGCCCTGTGTCAATCCATGATACAGGGCTTTGACTTTTGTTTAATTAGATCAGTTTATAGTACAACCAGCAAACAGACTTTCCCCTAAGGCAGTGTAGTTGCATTAAATAATAATATTATTTAATAGTAATATTATTATTTAATTATCATACTTATTAATAGATGTGTCACAAATGGAGGTTACCATGGAGACAAACGTAAATTCACACTTAAGTAAGCTTTTAATCCTATCGCTCCTGCTCCTGGCGAGTACATTGAATCCCGCTGCCTGGCTTCCCAGCGTATTGCCTGGATCTCAAACTGATTTTTTGCAGGAAATGACTGCTATTTTTCTTAGTATTATCATCGAAGCCTTCCCCTTAGTACTAATCGGAGTGATTGTTTCTTCGTTTATTCATATCTTTATTTCTGATACGCTTATTCATCGTTTACTACCTAGAAGCAATATGCTTGGCATCGCGTGCGGCAGCTTATTGGGAATCTTCTTCCCTTTATGTGAGTGCGGCATTATCCCTATCGTCCGCCGCCTAATTCAAAAAGGCGTCCCTGCGTATATCGCAATACCCTTTATGCTAGCGACACCGGTTATTAACCCTTTAGTTGGTTTCTCCACCTACCTTGCCTTTAATTCCTCCTACGACATGCTGGTATATCGCTTCGCCGGCACTTTTGTTTCTGCAAACCTCATCGGAATTCTTTTATATGTTGGAAGGACAAAGTCTGGGGTACTCACTTCTTATACGGCGGGTCGCAGCTGCTGTCACCATGAGTGTGGCTGCAATCACGAGCATTCGCAGCATCACCCGAGATTATTGATCCGATTACGAGACATGCTGTACCATACGTGCGACGAGTTTTTTGATATGGGACGATTCCTTTTGATCGGCTCATTTCTCGCGGCAGTTATCCAGGTAACAGTTCCACGAACGCTGTTGCTAAGCATAGGGCAGGAACCTGTTGTATCCATTCTGGGAATGATGGGCTTCGCTTTTGTTATTTCTGTCTGTTCACAAGCTGACGCATTTATTGCGGCCCCTTTTTCAGCCTCTTTTACCCCTGGCGCAATTGCTGCTTTCTTGATCTACGGGCCAATGCTGGATATCAAGAATGTCATTATGATGTTTACTGCGTTTAGAGTATCTTATGTAATCAAACTAGTTTTCCTGATTACAACTACCGTCTTCCTGCTTTCTCTATTAATTAACTATCTTCCTTACCTGAGGGAGGTGTTCACACTTGCATAGACTTGCACATGCAATCGAAAATTTACTGCGCCTCCTGATTCTCATTTGTTTTGCGCTCTTGTTTTACCGGGTGATAACAAAGGGCGATCTGCTGCAATTAATCCATCCGCAATTTACTTATAACGCCACCGTCGGCTTGAGCATCTTTGCCCTGCTGGTTGCCGTGCAAACAATGCGCTTTGTCAGTGATATCCTGGCAACCAGGTTTCGAAGCCAGGATCATAAGTTTGCCGGTTGTTTTTATTATATTTTTATCGGCACTCTTGCCATATGTTTTCTTATTCCGACCAAATCCCTGGGTTCAATAACCGCTGAACAAAAAGGGCTGAAGCATCTTAGCAGTCCCAATAATACAGCATCAACCTCATCTGATAACGCTGCATCCGCTCCTTTATCCATCACCAAAATACAGCAACAGCTTCCACCAGTTGTCCCAAAACAAAATCCGGTTCTCCATATTAATGATACAAACCATATCCGTTTGATTACCGCAATGTACGAAGAGACTGCGAATTTTATCAGCCGGGAAGTCAATTTAAAAGGTTTTGTCTATCGGCCAGCGGGTCTTAACGACAATCAGTTCATGGTGGTACGGTTTGAGATTTCCTGCTGCGCCGCCGATGCAGTCCCTAGCGGTTTAATTGTAGAGTGGCCCGGTAACGCTGTATATAAAGTTGACACGTGGATGGAAGTACGCGGCGTGCTTCAGCAAGGAAGCTATGAGGGAATTACAGTTCCTTTATTGAAAGCAGCTGCGGTTTCCACTATAGACCCCTTGCCTAATCCTTATGTATATACAGGCGATCCTATCGTGCCTCAAAATCACGAGCAATAAGCTTACGGTATATCATATTTCTTAGTGTTGCCGTCTCCGTCAAGTCCGGGCAGGCTGAAACGGAACAGGTAGGTTGATTCGTATTTTGCCTTAATGTAATCTTCATTACATAAAATATACTTATGCTGTGGCAGCAGCTCAACAAAATCAACAGGAATCATATTTTTGATGCCGACCAGAAATCCTTCCGTAAAAAAAGCTCCGGCAATTGCATCAAGAGTGTGCAGGTTGGGTTTTAGCACACTCTCCTGAGAAATTGTCTGCAGAAAATAAGCTGCGCTTGGATTATTATGATAATCGGTATACGTGGCGTAATATACGCCGCCCGGATTGAGCGAAAGCCTGATCTTAGCAGCATGCTCTGCCAAATCGCCAATCAAGTAAAGCACGGATAGACTAAAGGCAATATCAAACCGTTCGCCAAGCTTTTCGGGTGAACCGGTAACAGCATATCTGAGCGGCAGCTGACCACGGCGTTCTTCAGCAACTGCTATCGACTTTGCGCCAAGATCGATGCCCGTTGCTGTTTTAAAGGGTTTACGCTCATATAAATACCGCAGGAATCCGCCCTGATTGCAGCCGAAATCCAAGATATTGGCTGTTGTCAGCTGCCGCTCCTTCATTGCATCTACCACAGCTTCCCAGCCGGGACGATGCCTTTCTTCCATTTCATTTTCACCTGCTGTATCCTTCACCCAGGCATCATAAACTACTTCGGGCTTATTCATGTTCCTCTCTCCTCATGATTACTGGAAGCAGCATAAGCGTTACAGCTTATTCAGTTCCGGCAATGAAATAATGCGGGTACATACTTTTTCAGCAAGTGCTTCATTATGGGTAACCACAATTAAGCCCATGCGGCGTTCTTCCACAATTCGAACCAGCAGTTCCCAAATTTGAGCCTGGGTAATCACATCAAGCATTGTACTCATTTCATCGGCAATTAAAAACCGCGTCTTGGGTCCAAGTACCCGGGCAATGCAAAAACGCTGCATTTCACCGCCGGATAATTCACTTGGCCAACGGTCAAGCCAGCCCTGTTCAATGCCCATAGCATCCAGTGTACCTTGATCGGGAGTCCAGCCTTCCTGTAAGATATCTTTCATGCGCCACAACGGATTTATTGCCTTTTCCGGATGCTGATAGATTAGCTGGAGTGGACTATATCCTTCAGCTGGCAGTTCCCGGCCATCCAGTAATACCTTACCTGATGCCGGTTTTATATAGCCAGCCAGTATTTTAGACAAGGTACTCTTTCCGTACCCAGACGGGCCAACCAGCCCAACGCGCTCACCCTCTCCTATGGATAACGTAACATCTTTTAATATCCATGGACCCTTGTGGTAGCGAAAACTGATATTTTTTGCCTCAAGTAGCATGGCAGCAGCGTACCTCCCCACCTCTGACGGTCTGCATTTTTATCGTTTGGGCAGCAGTGCACTCCGGTGAGCAGCGGTTGCAGCGTGCTGCATACGGGCAGCCGCACTGTAAGCTGCCGGCATAAGGCTGACCTCCCGCAATCGGCTGAAAACCGTTCTGCGGCAAAGCATTCCATAAAGCCCGGCTGTAGGGATGACGCAGGGCATCGCCGCCCTGAATGAAATCAGCAACAGGGGCAATTTCCACCGTTGTGCCTGCATAAAATACTGCAATCCGGTCAGCGAACAGAAAAGCCAGATCAATGTCATGCGTAATCAGCATGACTGCCTTGCCTTCGTCTGCAAGCTTCCGGAAAAATTTCATTGTCTTCTCCGCAATTTCGGGGTTGAGTCCCGGTGTTGGCTCATCGGCAATGATGAGCTTAGCATCACTGATAACGGCAGTGGAAACAAGAACCCTCCGTGCCATTCCGCCCGACAGCTGAAACGGATATTTTTCCGCCGTTTCTTCAGTCAGCTCAAACCGTTTAAATACCTGAGCTTGCTGTTCTTTAGTGCCATACAGGCCCTGCACCTGGGGGCCGACTTTTTTCAGTGGATCAAGGTAAGAGACCGACTGAGGCACCAGCGCGATATCGCGTCCCCTTAAATCCGCCTGTACTGCAGGCGTAAGCTCTGTCCCACAATACTTCATACTGCCGCTGACAGCGGCATTTTTCGGCAAAATCCCCAGAAT
>JAEYSJ010000015.1 GCA_023434855.1 Bacillota bacterium
GAAAAAGTCTTTACCGCAGCCGCTACCGACAAATACATTTCCCCTGCGTAATCAGGGTTAAACACCGGCGTTGCTTTAAGCCCCCGCGCCACCGGCGACAGGTCTTCGGCGCGATGGCCGGTCACCACTCTGATATCCTCTATACCGGCCAGATGAAAATTATTTATCGCGTTGGCGATGATAGTCGTATCACCCAGCGGCAAAAGTGGTTTATATCTTCCCATCCTTGATGAGAAGCCGGCAGCCAATATAACAGCTGCAATTTTGCTGTTTGTTCGCATTTTCCCCGTCCGCCTGACTTTTTATAAGTTTGGCCAGAATAGCCTAAAATATTAAAAACTATCGCCAGGGCAAATTGCCCCTGGCGCAGTAAATTAACAATATCCTTAAATATACCTTATATTATTTTATAACATCCCGCCAGCCAGGTCGTAACCATTGGCTGTCAACAATTCATTAACTTTTTCGTAGGTTTTCAGCACTAACTGCGGGCAGCGCGCTGCCCGGTTATTAGGATCTTGTTCCAAAATATCATTGCAGGCAATTCCACCATAAGCAGATTGAAATTCTTGTTCAAACCAGGCCACCAATTCGGCAACCATCGAATTCAGCCTGCTGTCTTCCAGTTCTTCAGCTTCTCCTTTGCCGGCGTATAAGCCCAGCAGACAGGCACCACCGGTCAGCGCACCACAGGTCTTGCCGCAAAAACCCATTCCGCCTACCAGTCCACCCATAGCCCTGATCAAATCAGGGTTGGTCTTACCTTGTGCTTCCAAGCCCAGAATAAGCAAAATTTGACTACAGTAAAACCCCTCCTGGGACAGTTCAATCATTCTCATAAATTCATCTGTCATTCATCCGCCCCCCTTTTCGTTGCAACCATAATAAAATATCCTGGTCTGGCCTGCCTGACTGCCTGTGTTACGGTTTCGGCTTCCGACGCACAGCCCCACCATGAAGACAAAGAACCATACTCCATAATAATCATGGCTACAAAGGCTTTCCAAACCTCGGAGCAATCTTCCCAATAATCAACGGTAAAACCATGGGCCAGCAATCTTTCCTTGAGAACCTTTTGCGAAAACGCACCGGACAAGCAACAAACATCCGGCAGAGCACGTATCCCGGCAGTTCCATCCTCGTTCCGCACATATACATCGCTTACCGCCAGCTTACCTCCCGGTCTAAGCACACGTGAAAACTCAGCCAGCGCCTCATCGACATCCGGCATAACCGATAAGCTGCATTCGGCCAGCAGGCCGTCAGCTTCACCGGATAGCAGCGGTAGTTTGTCACCTGACGCCTGAATAAGCGGTAAAGCAGGATTTCTCTCCAACCCCCGCTTGATAAGTGGCGCTGAAGGATCCACACCCAATACCGCGAAACCTTGCTGCAGCAAATATTCGACTGTAATACCAATTCCGCAGCCAACATCAATAACCCGGCTACCAGACGAAAAGCCGCACAAGCTTATCAACTGATTTGTCAGTTTCAGCCCGCCCGGCCTGAACACGTCTCCAGGCAATTGCCAGGCTGGACTCTCATATACCGAGCAAGCCCTGGCAACCTCGTCCCGTCCCATGCTACTTATCCTCCAGTGCCCTTTCCGCCTTGCGCATTTTGCCCAATACTAAGTCTTCCGGCAAAAAAACGAGTTCGCATTTAGGACATTTATACAACTTATAAGGAAAGCTGCTGCCTGCATAGGAAAAATTAACTGTTCCAAGTTCCAACGGTACGTTGCACTTGACGCAAATTAGATTTTCCGCCAGCGGCTGGCTTTGTTCCTTGTCCATATCTTCCGCCTCACTTCTCGGCAATTTCCATTCTATGACTATATGCGTTATGAATTACAAACCCTGAATCCTGCTTGGTATATTCCACCCAGTAAGTTACGGTGGCTGGTTTGTAATAGGCCAGATAATGCCCACTCACAGAATCCTTTAGCTTATTGCCGGTATTTTCCGCATAAGCAACCACTTGTTGAAGATCTTCCTTGAGGATAATCCTGTCTTCCAGCACTGCCCATACATCATCACTGATAATCAACGGCAGACCATCTGACCGGTCCTCCGCCGCTTCCTGCCAAGCTTCCCGCAACAGGGAAGTTTTCAACCTGGCACGGTTCTCGCGGCGTTCTGAGTATCCCGGTGCCTTGCGGTCAGCCATATCAATCCCGGCCTCCTTAAAGATTATATCAAGCAAATGCACCGTCCGCTTACCTCTTTGGGCAAAATTATCGCGGCACATGGCGCAATAAGTTAAATAATCGGTATCGCTCTGCCCGATACGCCGTTTAATGGACTTTTCTGCAACCTCCCGGTTGGCAAAAAACATTAGCCCGCCATAACCGCAGCACTCAGTCAGCTCGCCGCCATACTTCAGCTCTTCAAGCCGGTATCCCAGTTGTTTCGCTATGCTGCGCACGCTTTCCTGGATCGCCGGATCATGCCTGGTGGTACAGGCATCATGCACCGCCAGTACGCCATCCTGTACTTTTTCCACATCTGACGGCAATCCCAGCCGCGACATTACTGTCCATAAAGACTCTACTTCTGCATCAGGGAAATTCGCCTTAAAATTATGATAACAGGTGGAGCACGCAGTTATAATCGGCGGTTTGCCCATTTCCCGCCACTTATTTTCTATTCCCTGCAAAGTTTCTTTATAAAGGGCCAGCTCACCGGCCCATTCCGCCGGCGCGCCACAGCAGCCCAGCATCAGGCCGACACCACCTGCAATATTGTCCCTGAGATATTGATACGCCTTCTTTACTTGTTCCGGTGAAGAAGCGCTCAACTGACAACCAGGGAAAAACAATGTTTTGCTGGTGGTAAAGCCTGGTTGGTGTTTAGCCAAAGTAAACAGTTCACTGTTGCTGAAAGCCATATCGCGTAAAGGAAAATCATGGAGAGATATAGGCATTTTGCCTGTCTCGACCATCGTTTCCCGGGCCTCTCGGCATACTTCGCCCATATTCAGATTGTTAGGACATACCTCGGCACACAGGCCGCACCGGCTGCAGGTGTTAATCATGGCATTGGCATGATGGATACCCATAACAATGGAAAGATTGTTGTAAACCTCGCGGACATACCGTTTGGGATAGCTGCGATAGTGGGCCAAATATTCGCACGCTTTGACACATTCCAAACATTGGCACTGCAGGCATCTTTGGGCTTCCTGCAAGGCTTCCTCCTTGCTGTATCCGCCTTGCGGGTCTGACGCTGCCACCTCAGGCAAATGCTCTACTTCTTTAATATTGGTATACAGAGTAGTAGCGTATGGTCCTTCATTTTCCCGTGTTGATGTCAAAGAAACATTCTGCAAAAACCGGTCGATGGTAATAGCTGCCCGCCGCCCGTCAGCCATTGAACTAATGGGGGAATATTTGGCCGATTCCCGCCGCTGACTGCCACCGGCATACACTTTTTCCCTATTGGTAGCATAGGTTACCGGATCTGTTTGTAAATAGCCGGCAGGGGTCAATGTTAAACCAAGTTCCAAATCGGCTGCCGCCATCGCCCCGATACCAAGATAAACCGCATCGAAATCCTGGCAAATAGCATCCAAAGTCAGATTGGCCGTGTTACCACCGCCGACTTTGGTGTGATAGTTGATTGTTACACCCAGATTTTGCAACACAGCAAAATCGGCATCAATGGCCGACTGAGGCAACATTTCCGGCGTGTATTGACGAATACTGCCGCCTAATTGATCACCGGACTCAAAAACAGTCACTTGATATCCTTTTCGTGCAAGATCAAACGCTGCCGTGAGTCCGCTGAGGCCGCCGCCAACCACCGCAACCCGCTTGTTCTTTGCCGTCATAGCGGATATTTTTCCGGCAGGCTTGTCGGCATAGTTCATACAAGCTCTTTCCAACGCTCTCATGGCTATTGCGCCCCCGGCCTCGCCTCGCTTACAGGCCGACTGGCAGGGTTGGTCGCAAATACGGCTGATAATCTCGGGAAAGGGGACTGCCTTTTTGTAAATAGTCAGACTACCGGCAAAATCTCCTTTGCGGAAAGCACCGGCCAGTCCACGTGCGTCAACATGCAACGGGCAGGCTGTTACGCAAGCCGCCGGTTGCTCCTGTATACATTTGGCCTCCAGTTCGCGTAGTTCTTTTTGATCCATGACTGTTCTCTCTCTCTAATTAAGTATTTTCTCTCTAAATAAAAAATTTCGAATATTACGTTCTTGACGCAATTCGTTTATATATGGCAATGCAGGGGCGACTTATAAAAACCGCCCCTACATTGTCTGTTACCACTATTTTACTATTTTTTTGTTACTTTGTCTATAAGACTATTTAGGCATTACTTTGTTGTTGCCTTCTAAAGCAGCCTTAATTTTTTCCGGTAATGCCGGTACGGACAATACGCGAGCGCCGCAAGCATTGTAGATAGCGTTCAGGATTGCCGGATGTGGAGCAGTCAGCGGGCCTTCGCCTACGCCAGCAGCACCGTACGGTCCATGTTCACGCGGAGTTTGAACATAAATCAGCGGCATTTCATCAGGAACGTCAGCGATCATCGGCAGACCGCAGCCAGCAAGGCTGGTATGTTTCTTGAGGTCGTCGAAGTCCTCGGTAAGAGCAAGGCCGATACCTTGAGCCAGAGCGCCGAAGATTTGGCCGTCAGTAGTAGTCCTGTTGGTAAGAGTGCCAATATCATGAGCGGAAGTGAATCTTACCACTTTAGCCTTGAAGGTCTTCATGTCAACTTCAACTTCAGGCATAAATACGTCATACATGTAAACAGGGAACGGATTGCCTTGGCAGGTTTCCGGACTGCAGTCGGTGCACATGGAGGCAGCCCATTTACCTTCATAACGGGTAGGAATCTTCTCAGCTACCATTTCGTCATAAGTACGGAAGGTGCCGTCGGATTTCTTCATTGCATTAACGAGCATTTCGCAGCCAACGCGGATAGCATTACCAGTCATTACGTTCTGACGGCTGCCGCCGGAAGGACCGCTGGCCGGAGTGAAGGCCATGTCGTTCATAACAAGTTTGATTTGGTCAGGAGTGATACCCATTTGACGGAGAGTTTCATGAGCATGAGTCAAAGAAGCAAGGTCTGAGCCTTGACCATGATCCTGCCAGGAATCGAAGACGGTTACAGTGCCGTCTTGGTTCAGTTCAATATAAGCTACCGATCCGTCAGGGCCGTCAAGACCGCAGCCATAGTTACCGATTGCAAGACCTACGCCGTATTTCTTCTCAGCAGTTGACATTTCTTTGCAGCGTTTTTTGGCTTCTTCGTACAATGGGCGAATTTTATCCATCATTTCTTCATACGGGAATACTTCAGGAGTAGAACCGGTAGGAGTAGTTGAACCAGGACGATAGATATTCTTGTAGCGCAGATCAAATGGATCCATGCCAAGTTTTTCAGCCAGTACGTCTATGCAGATCTCGGAAGACAGGAAGGCTTTCGGTGAACCATAGGCACGGAAAGCGGAGCCCCAGCCATGGTTGGTGCACACGGTGTAACCTTTACCACGGATATTCGGGATATTGTAGCCAGCGCCAGTGAACTGACCTTGACGTACAGTATTGAGGTCACCGAATTCGCTGTAAGGACCATGGTCAAGCCACCAAGCGGTTTCCATAGCCACCAATTTACCGGTTTTGTCAGCGCAAAGCTTGGTTTTAACAAGAGCAGGTGAACGTTTGCCGGTATAAGTGATTTGTTGGAACATATTGAATACCAAAGAAACAGGTTTGCCGTCGCAGGCGATACAAGCAACAGCCAGTAATGCTTCGTTGGTCGGGCTGAATTTGTAACCGAAAGTAGCGCCGGTCGGGTTAGCAACAAGACGCAGTTTTTCAGGCTCAATGCCGATACCAGGAACGATCATGGCATGGTGTAAGTGAAGAGCGATCGACTTGGAATGAACAGTGATGCGGCCTTCTTCGTCGGTATAAGCGTTACCGCAGTCAGGCTCGATCGGAAGATGCGGTTGACGGCTGCAGTAAGTTTCTACTTCTGCAACTACGTTATTAGGATCATCCATGAAGGATTTGGTGTCAGCGCCTTTTACAACGCCTTGCTCATAGTATACGTTAGGAGTACCAGGATGGATTTCAATAGCGTCAGGAGCCATAGCAGCCCAGCCGCTCATGTAAGCAGGCAGAACTTCCAGGTCAACTTTAACTTTGGCAGCAGCTGCTTTAGCATGTTCTTCAGTATCAGCAGCAACTATAGCAATAGCATCGCCGAATTGGAATACTTTCTCATCGCAGAGGATGGGACGATCCCAGCCGTCACCTTTATTGCTCGGGAAGGTGATAAGACCGGTAATCCGGTTTTTGCCTTTAACATCTTTATGGGTGATAACTTTATATACACCAGGCATTTTTTCAGCTGCGGAAGTATCGATGCCTTTGATATTGGCATGGGAAACTTCAGCCTGTACCAATGCGAGACGCAGAGTACCTTCAGGCATTTGCTCGGCAACGTCGGCGCCGAAGTCCCAGGTACCGGTAACTTTTTGGATAGCGGACGGACGAATGTAGGTAGTGCCATAGATCTTATTGCCAACAGGCTTGTAGATCAGATCTTCTTTGCGTATTTCACCGCGGATAATCTGAGCTGCTGACATAACTGCATCAACTAATGGTTTATAGCCGGTACAGCGGCAGGCATTTTTATGTTTTTGGAACCACTCGCGAACTTCGTCACGGGTCGGATTAGCATTTTCGTCTAACAGTACTTTGGCGGACATAATGAAACCAGGGCTGCAGAAACCGCACTGAGCGCAACCATAAGCCATCCAGGCAACTTGCAGCGGATGGAGATTTTCCGGAGTGCCAATACCTTCAATAGTAGTGATTACTGCATCATCAGGAACTCTCTTCATTTTCAGCACGCAGGATAATACTACGCGGCCGTCCATGATAATCGAGCATGCACCGCATTGTGCCTGACCGCAACCAACTTTACAGCCGGTCATGAGCAGTTGCTTACGGAGCACATCAGCCAATGTGCTTTCAGGATTGACAATCAGTGTCCGGGTGAGACCATTGATCTTCAGTACCTTTTTTTGCATTTTTTTCTCTCCTTTTACCCTTTTTAATATATTTTGGGTTTTATCTCAACCACAGGGTTTATCTGACCCAGAGCAAATGCCAGGATCATCGACCCAACATCCTACATCCCTTCCGTGTCTCTATATCCCCTATAGTTTGATTCAATAATAATATTGCGTTTTTGAAGGCCTGCTATACACACTACTTTGTTATCACCGGAATTACTGCTTAATTTCCTTTGCCGAAAGCGCAATCCGGATAACGGCATTCTTCACAGTTGGCACAAAAGCCGCCATGTGCCAGACGGACAATATCCTGTCTGGTAATTTCCTCCCCCGCCAGAATACGGGGAGCAATGAGATCAAAAATAGTATTTTTATGAAACATGACACAGCCTGGCAATCCCAAAGCCGGCACTTTTCCAAAATAAGCCAGCATGAACATCGATCCTGGCAAAGTAGGAGCGCCATAACTTACAATACGCCCGCCTGCCTCCCGGATGCTTTTTGGTGTCAAATCATCAGGATCAACTGCCATACCGCCTGTTGTTACAAGCATGTCAACCCCATCATTCAGCAGTTCATGAATTGCCCCTTTAATCATTGCCTCATCATCAGGCACGAAAATTTTCCGGACTATTTCTGAACCCCACTCGGTAAATTTACGGGATAGCACCGGGCCGAACTTATCCTGGATACGTCCGTAGAATACCTCACTGCCGGTAATTACAACACCTACCTTCAACTTGCGCAGGGGTTTAACTTCAATTAACGGATTATTCTCACATATTCTTTCAATTCTGCGAATTTTATCGGCATCTACGACCAGAGGAATTATTTTGCATCCGGCCACCGGTTTGCCGACGGTAACCAATTGATTGGAATGAAGGGTAACAATCGCTACCTCTTCCGCCTGATTAATTTCTTCTAAAGCATCAATATTTATCTTCAACAACCCGGGAACTGCCGCTTTAAGTTCAACTTTGCCTTCCGCCGCATCCACCAGGCTGATCCCCTGTCCTGCTACTGCCTTGGCTATTCTCGCGGCAGCGTCATTTTCATGCAGCACATTTTCGTTTATTTCCCATACATACAAATGTTCCTTACCGATATTTAATAAATTAGGAATATCCTCCCGGCGAACAACATGCCCTTTTTTAAAAGCCAGACCTTTCTTTCGTCCGGGGACAATTTCAGTAATATCATGGCACAAAACCATGCCTTCCGCTTCAAACACAGGAACAACCCGCATTCGGCAACCTCCTCCAACGCCCTTATCATATTGCAAATACCATGCCAATTAAATGCAAATGCACAAAATATACACACAAAATACACACAAATTTCTTTTATATACACTAAACATGGCGAGTACAGATAAGACTTGGGTGAATTTTTTAAAAAATCATTTAATTTGTTACATTGTACAATGTATTCAATCTACAATCCATGTTATTATATATAACAAATATTCCTATAATTGTAATTCACTGTAACATCTTTGTCACACCAGTGTAACGCAATTGTAACATTTCCGTTACACTGGTCTTAACACATTAAGTGACACTAATTTTCAATCGCATATAACTTCATCTTGCGATATAACGTATTGCGGGAAACGCCCATCTGACGGGCAGTAAGACTGACATTCCCACCGTAACTGGACAGTAATGTCATAATTTCCTGCCGTTCGCTTTCTTCAATAAACCGCCGCCGGTTATACCGGCAACCGGTCAGATCGACCACTGACGGTGGCAGCGTCACTTCTTCCGGCTGTTTTCTGTCCACCGGTCGTGTAAGCTCTGACGGCAAGTGGGCTGCCGTTATAGTTTGTCCTTCCGTCAAACTGATAATTCGTTCCACTATATTTTGCAGTTCCCGCACATTACCGGGCCATTCATAACTAAGGATCCGGTCGATAACTTCCTGCTCAACGTTAAAGTCACGCCCCCAATCCTTATCCAACTTTTCCAGGAAATAATTGAATAACAGAACGATGTCATCGCCCCGCTCCCTGAGCGGCGGGATAGTGATCGAAATTACATTCAGCCGGTAGTACAGGTCCTTGCGAAAACGGCCCCGTTCCACTTCGTCGCTTAAATTTTTATTGGTGGCGCAAATTATCCGCACATCAATCGGCACAACTTTATCACTGCCGATACGGGTTATTTTTCTTTCCTGCAGCACCCGCAGCAAACTGACCTGTTGTTCCAGTGGCATATCGCCGATTTCATCAAGAAACAATGTTCCTCCGGCTGCCAGTTCAAATTTACCCGGCTTGCCGCCTCGTCTGGCTCCGGTAAAAGCGCCTTCTTCATAGCCGAATAATTCACTGCCGATTAATTCACGGGGAATGGCGCCGCAGTTTACGGCAATAAACGGACCATTACGCCGCTCACTGCGATTATGAATAGCCTGCGCAAATATTTCCTTGCCGGTGCCGCTTTCACCCCGCAATAATACGTTTGCCGAACTAGTGGCTGCCAGAGAGGCCACCCGGATCGCTTCCAGTATGCCTTTACTACTGCCGATAATATCGCTAAACTGCAGAGAACTGTAATAGCCGCTGAACCGGTTAACCAAGTTCTGAATTTTTTTAATCGGCCGCAGGATAATCACCCCGCCAGTCACTACTCCGGTTTCATCAGCAATCGGTTCCCCTGATGCCAGACAACCGCCCGCCACCTGGCTAATGTCGGTGGTCACTTCCACATCAACATATGACTCTTTATTGTTTAACATCCTGCGGGTAAAAATTGCCTTGCCGCCAAAAACTTTTTCTACAGGCAATCCCAGTGAATTCTGGCCTGTTTTGCCAAGCAGCGCTTTCGCAACAGGATTCAAATCAACAATCAGACCTTGCCTGTCTATAACCAGCACACCATCCGACATTGTATTAAAAATATTGGTAAGCCGCTGGTTGGTCAGAGTCAGTTCGCGGTTTTTCTGTTGAATGGCCAGTTGAGCGGTAATCGCTTCCGCCGCCGCTACAACCATTCCCAAAGTATGTAGATGAGCTGAACGAAATGAACCCGACACATCCAGGACACCAAGCAACCGTCCCCGGGCGTCTAATATCGGTGCCGCTGAGCAGGTAAGGCAATGATATTTGCGGCAATAATGCTCCGGACCGGAGACTTGAATTGGTTTCTTTTGCGCCACCGCCATACCGATGGCATTAGTCCCTGCCCGTTGCTCATTCCAGCAGGCACCTTGAAAAAAATTGGTGGTTAAAGGATTCTCCATTATATCCGCATCGCCAAGAACTTCCATAATGTAACCCTGATTATCGGTAAGCGCCACCACAAAGCCTGAACCGGCAACAAACTCGTAAAGATTTTCCATAAATGGTTTGGCGATACCAATCAGCTCGCGGTTCTGTTCCTGCACCGCTTTAACTCCGTCACTGTCCAGGCCGGCATATTTCCCGGCATAGTGTGGATCAACATCAGCCTGATAGCATCTTTGCCATGACTCTATAATTGGCGGACGCAGACTGGATTTTTCCATCCAACCGTCTGCAATGAATTTTTCCCATACCAATGCAGTGTCATAGACCTGTTGATCTGTAACAGTATCGGATCTTACCTTCATACGCACTCCTCCCCCCAGCAAAACTTCTTTTGCTCCAAAATAGTTTTACTGTAGGGTCCGCATAATTTCAGAATATAAAAGACAGGGCAGCAAAAAGCCATGCCCTGTCCGAATCACTCTGATCTGAAATACCCCTTTCCACGGTGGGAGGCTTGCCAGTTTCCTGATAAACCCTACAGACCTAATAGTCGTAGTAAAACCGTAGACTATTAGATTCGGAGCAAGTTATTTTGTTGTCTAATTCTATTTGTATAACTATATTTTGTATAATCTTTCTTATATTATTCTATTTTTTGCATAATTCTATTTTCGTATAATTCTATATTATTCTTTATTATTCGATAAATGAAAAAAATTTCCTGCAAACACGGTATATGAATTTTCTAAAATGTTTGCCGTAGATAGACTAAGAAAAAATATTTCATTTTGAAACTGTCAAGAATTGCAAGTTGCTTAACAGGGGTAAATTGCAGATATTTCGACACTTTGCGTCATCTCACAACATTATTATTTATTGTCTGAGATAAAAATCACTCTTGAATAACTGTCTTTCCATCGAGTATACTCTTAATAATATAACATCGAAGTTAAGGAGTGGTCAATATGGATAATTTGGACAAACAAATGAAAAATTTTACAGTAAACTATGAATCCGTACTCAAAGAGCTTATAAGCCGGAAAAAACCAGTCTCTTCCCCCGATCTGACGGCCTTACGGGAGGAGATTTATGAAATTCTTATTACAACAACCAACCGTCTGTTGGACGAACTACCAGGACAAAACGGTGAAACTGATTCACCGCCTGAACATATCGAAGCAGATACTGTAACGCTTGAAGTTATTGACAAACATACCGGCAAATTATACAGACGCTGCCTGCCCCTCGAATATTCGGAAACCGATAACGGCCTGACCCTTTCCGGCGAAAACCTCTCCGGCGAAACCTCACAGATTGCCTTTTTATCCGAAGCCGCAGTGCAAAAAATCACCGATATAACCGGACGGGGCCTCGACAAACCCCGCTGCGACTAGCGAATTTATGAACCGCTAAGACGTTGAGAAAAGAATGTGTTAACCGCCAAAGACGCCAAGAACGCCAAGAACGCCAAGGGATTTATTGTGTTTCTCTTTCAGCGAATTCTGTCTTGGAAGACAATATGCTTCCAGTAAGGACCGAAACGTTCTAAACAATAAACTATAATTCCAATGTTTTAAAATGTTTTCTTGGCGTCCTTGGCGCCCTTGGAGGTTAAACCGTTCCTCATCTGTCACACTCGGCATTTTTAGCGGCTAATAATCTTTTATACCCGACAAAAAAAGGACGGTTTTTTTCAACCGTCCTTTTACTATGTGTTACATTTTTGTGACACCGCAGGACTGCTCATAGCTGACCCCGGCTCAGGTATTTTTGCTCAGACCCGCTCGAGGGTCATACTTTCTTTTGTTGTTTTATCGGAAAAATTTATTGCCGTTTTTTCTGAATGACTTACTATACGGCCTTTCTCGATGAAAATAATTTCGTCTCCCAAATATTCGGCTTCACTCTTACTGTGAGTTACCAGAATAAAAGGAATTCCCCAAAATTCATGCAGTTTCTTCAATTCTTCCTGCAGTTCCCTGCGAATGTCATCTCCCACTGCCGACAACGGCTCATCTAACAACAGAATTTCCGGTTCGGCCATCAACGCCCTGGCAAGTGCCACCCGCTGCTTTTCACCACCGGATAACACGGCAGGATAGCGTTCAGGCAAATGGCTGATTTTCAGCATATCCAGCAAATTGCCATAACGGGCCTGTCTGGTAGCATCCAGTTTTTTAACCCCGTATAGAATATTCTTTCGTACAGTATAGTGAGGAAACAGGGCATAGTCCTGAAACATGTAGCCTACTTTGCGCTGCTGCGGCGGCAGAAAAATTCGCTGCTCCGAAGAAAAGAACAGCTGATTCTTCATGGTAATGTGCCCCTGGTCAGGCCTGTCCAGGCCTGCCACGCACCGCAGGGTAGTAGTTTTGCCGCAGCCGGACGGACCAAAGAGCACCAGTATATTATTCCGTATTGTGAATGCCATGTCCAGAATAAAATCAGGCAGTTTCTTGCTTATTTTTACTCGCAGCATTTGCTTATCCCTCCTTGCGCGCAGTAGCGGCAAGGTGTTTTTTTAGCCACAGGTTTGCGCCGAAAATCATTAAAAAAGTAAGAATACTAATAATAGCTACATATATACCGGCTGTCGCCAAATCATTGGAGTCTGCCGCAAAATAAATTGCGGTAGGAATGGTCTGGGTCTTGCCGGGAATGTTGCCGGCAATCATTATGGTGGCGCCGAATTCGCCCAACGCCCTGGCGTAAGCCAGCACCATGCCGGCGACCAAACCCGGCCAGGCCAGTGGTAATGCAACGGTAAAAAACACGCGGATTTCGCCGGCTCCCAGAGTCCTGGCGACATCCTCCAGATTTGTGTCAACACTTTGAAAAGCCGCCTTAGCACTTTGATACATCAAGGGAAAAGCAATCACCGTTGCCGCAATAGCTGCCGCCTGAGGCGTAAACACAATCTGCAGTCCCACCAAATCATGCAACAACCGTCCCGCAGGACCGTTCTTGCCAAACAGCAACAGTAAGGCGAAACCAGTTACCACCGGCGGCAAGACTAATGGCAGGGTTATAAAGGCCTCAATAAATTCCTTGCCGGAAAATTTGGCCCTGGCCATAAACAGCGCCAGGGGGACACCGATCAATATTACAACACATAATGATTCCAAAGCAATAAACAGAGATAAATACACTGGGTGCCAGTCAATTTGAGCCATAATGTTATAATTCTCCTGCTAAAAAACAATGTTATTTACCTTGCATAAAACCGTACTTGGCAAACACCGTCTGCGCTTCCGCCCCTTCGAGATATGCGGCGAAATCTTCCGCAGCTTTATTTTGTTTTGTGTTTGCTATTACAGCGATTGGATAAACAATCGGGTCATGTGTTTCGGCCGACGCAGTAGCAACTATCTTTATCTTGTCACTGCTGGCGGCATCTGTTTTATATACAATTCCAGCATCCACATTGCCTGTTTCCACATAAGTCAATACAGTGCGAACATCCTTGGCCTGAACAGCCTTAGGCGTTACCTGATCCCAAATGTTCAGTTTTTTCAATACCTGCTGAGCATATTGTCCGGCAGGCACACTTTCCGGCGCCCCTACAGCAAATTTGCCAACCTCACTCTTAGTTAAATCCTCAAAGCCGGCCAGCTGTATTTTAGATTCTTTGCCTGTAATAAGCACCAGTTGATTTTCCACCAGGTTCTTTCTGGTTTCTTTCTTAATTAGACCTTTCTTATCCAGATCATCCATTTGCTTGGCGGCAGCGGAAATAAAAATATCCGCCGGCGCGCCTTCTTCGATTTGTTTTTCCAGCGCCCCGGAAGCACCAAGATTATAGTTCAATTTTATATTTGGATACTTAGCCTGATAATTTTTCTGTATTTCCGCCAGAGCATCCTTTAAGCTCACTGCAGCAGATACAGTCAATTCGGCTTGTTGCAGCTCAGCCGCAGGAGGAGCGGCTTGCTTTGCCCCGCCGCAGCCAGCCAGCACCAGCGCCGCGCTCAACAAAATAACCATCAAATAACTTAACTTCTTCATAATAACCCCCATCTTTTCTGATTCTCTCCCATATACCTGGAAGGGCTTAATCCAATACAACAGCTTGTCCAAATTGCGCAAATAATCCTCATCCCCCCTCTTAAAATAAAATGGACTCACTGCAGTATTATTTATTTGATAAATTTGCACAATTTCAAATAATGACTACCTTTTTAAAAATAATCTCAAACTAATTAGACACAAATTAAGTGAATTGCAGAATTTTTTTATATATTATATTATATTATATGGTATAATATAGTGGCAATAAAAAAATACACATTTCGCAGCCAATTTATCCTTTATCTGTAAAACTTTAATCTTTCCGCTAGCCCGCTTGACACAATAATGATATACTGATTGTATTCGAAGAATTATGAGGTGATAAGCAATGTCTGATGATACAGCCTACACCCCGGAAGAAGTGGCCAAACTATTAAAAATTTCGCGGTTTACCGTTTATGAAATGATTAAACGGGGCGAACTGTCGGCCTACCGGATTGGTCGCAAGATGCGCATAGAAGCATCTGACCTGGATAACTACAAGAAAAAAGCAAGAGGCATGGAAATTAATGAAATCCAGCCTTCCAGCGCGACTTCAGCTTGTACAAGACGGGATGATGAAACAAGACTGGTAATCAGCGGTCAGGAAATTATTCTCGATATACTGACTAAACATCTTGAGCGCCAGATGCCCAATGTTTCCTTTCTGCGCAGCTATACAGGCAGTATGGATGGCTTGCTGGCTTTATACCGCGGATCAGCCAATGTAGCTTCCTCCCATCTCCTTGATGAAGAAACCGGCGAGTATAATATCCCTTATGTACGTTGTTTTCTGCCAGGACAACGCTTGATCCTGGTTAACCTTGTTTACCGCCATTCAGGCTTTCTTGTCGCTTGCAACAATCCCAAAAACATCACCGCTTGGGCCGATCTGGCCAAACCTGATATCAGGTTTGTCAACCGGGAGAAAGGCTCAGGTGCCAGGGTATTACTTGACGAAAAAATCCGTCGTCTGAACATTGACTCCAGGCAAATCCAGGGATACAACCATGAAGAAACCAGTCATCTCGCTATAGCCAGCTGCGTTGCCCGCGGTGCGGCAGACGTGGGGCTGGGTATCGAAAAAGTCGCCATGCAGGTGCCTAATTTAGAATTTATACCGTTGCAAAAAGAGCGTTATGATCTGGTAATTCGCAAGGAAGATCTGGACAAGCCTCAATTTAAGGCATTGCTGTCAATACTGCGCTCATCCGCCTTCCATAACGAAATCGCCGGCATGGGAGGTTATGATGTATCCCGCATGGGAGAAACCATCGCCGATTTCTAAATGCTGGCCATCAATTTAATGCAAAGTCCTGCTCTTCCGAGAGCAGGACTAAAAAAGTTTGTTGCAGCAATGCCCCCAAACAAAAACCAACATTACTAAAATTATGTATACGCAAGTTAACATTAGATTGCCAGCTCTAAGCTGATTCATTTCTAATTTTACTATATTACAATCTTAGCAAGGCCATTAGCCCATCAAGGGCCAATGGCCTATTTTTATTTTGCCTGTCTTATAATCCGCCAGCTAAATCCAAATCGTTAAAGCCCAGATCAATCAATTTGTCTTTTAGTGAACACCATGACCGTTTGGCGAAAACCATGGGAATACCTTGTGCTTTAGCCGTTTTCTTTATAATTGAGGCTGTAGTATGATTTACAAAATCCACAAATACTACTATCAGTGTAGTATCAGGAGGAATTTTTATTTTTCTTTTCTCGGTTACATTACGTCCGGTAATGTGCAAAACATCTGTTATTCCGAAGAAACCCAGGTTTTCTTTTATATTACCCAAATGATCCGCGCCTATTATAACAACTGACACTCTTATCTCCCCCTTGCATACACCGCCTGCATGATCCCATATTTTAACGTCTCTCAACATCAGGTAATTATTCCCAAAATATATTTCTTAAAGATATTATAATACACAAACAAACATAAGTAAACAATTTTTATTTCATTTTTGTTGTTTTTGTTTATTTTTATTTGCTATGGTTTGCATGGCAATAATGAAAAAGCCCTGCGCCGGCACTATACCGTAAATACGCAGGGTGAGAGGGATGCTTATTGGATAAAACCGTATTTCTCAAAAATTTCTTTTACCTCATCGCTGGCAAGAAAATTAATAAATTCTTTACTTTCCATTTGGTTATTGCTGTCCTTCAATACCGCTACCGGATAAACTACTGGCGCCTGCACCTTTTCCGGAACCTGGTCAAGGATCTTAACCTCATCTGATGCCATGGCGTCAGACCGGTACACGATACCTGTATCAATATTCTCCGTTTCGACAAATTCCAAAACCCGCCTGACATCTTTAGCATAAACCAGCTTCGACTTCACTTCTTCCATTATTCCAATCGACGACAGCACACTGTGGGCGTATTTCCCGGCAGGAACAGTTTCAGGGTTGCCAACAGCTATTTTTTTAATTTTCTCTTGCGCCAATTCCGCGAAGGTACAGGAAATATCGGATTTGCGGGATGCAACCAAAACAACTTTGTTTTTTAAAAGATCCTTCCTCGTATCATTAACCACTAAATCTTTCTTTTGCAAATCATCCATCGGACCAGATGCCGCCGGAATAAAAACATCTGCCGGCGCCCCATTTTCGATCTGTTGCTGGAGTGAGCCGGAACTGCCGAAGCGCAGCAATAGATCTTTGTGTGGATTATCCCGGAGATACACTTGCTTAATTTCCAGCATAGCATCTTTGACACTGGCGGCAGCGTATATTTTTAAGGCATCAGTTATCCGTAAAAACTCGCGGACCAGTATCGGATCAAACTGAACTCCAGCGCCTTTTTTCAACTCAGACAACGCTTCTTGCTGAGTCATCGCTTTACGGTAAGGCCTGTCATTGGTCATGGCGTCATAAGCGTCAATAATGGCTAGGATACGGCATTCAACAGGAATATTTTCCCCTTTTATTCCCTCTGGGTAACCGTTGCCATTCCACCACTCATGATGTTTCAATATCCAGTTGGCTATATGGGCAAGATCCGGAACCGACAGTGCAATATGCTGCCCTATTTCACAATGTCTCTGCATTTCCCTCATTTCGTCCTGCGTAAGTGGTCCCTGTTTTAACAGTATTCCATCACCGATACCCACTTTGCCGATGTCATGAAATTCCGCAAGCAGTCTTAACTCGTTGATCTTCTCTTCCGGCAGCCCCAGCGAAAATGCCATCAGTTCCACCAGGTGTTTCAATCGCTCGCAGTGTCCTTCGGTAATAAAATCCCTCGCTCCGATGATACGCATAATGGTGTTGACGACGGCACTTCTGACACTCCTGCTCTGATGCAGCTTTTCCTTATACATATTATCGTCGGCTTCTTTAAACAAGTTGTCGGTATCGACAGGCAAATTGTTACTGAAAGCAAACCCAAGAGAAACGCTCAAAGGCAATCCGGAGTTGCTTTCATTGTATCTCGCTATATTATCCCGAACCCGCCGGCAGGCTTCACTCACCCCATCAACAGTACCGCCGGGAAGCAATACGGCAAACTCGTCACCGCCAATTCTGGCTATTATATCACTCTCGCCAAAACTCTTCTTTAATACATGGGCAACCGAAATCAGCATATCATCGCCCGTCTTGTGACCCATGGTGTCATTGATAATTTTAAGACCATCAATATCGCACATAATCAGACCGACAGCCGCATATTCTCCCTGGATGCGGGCAGACTCATATTCAAAACACGCGCGATTGTATAAACCAGTCAGCGAGTCATGCATGCTTATGTATTTGTATCTTTTCAGCCGCATTTGCTCCGTTACGTCGCAGAAAATGGCCACAAACCCCACAGTAGTATTGGCATCATTTTTAACAGGCGAAATCGAACCAGCTATAGAAAATTCCATACCGTTTCCGGTAATAAATGATGTATAATCCCCAAACCTGACGATAGTCTCACGGTTATTCCTGTGGTCAACCGGAAACTTAACAACTTTGCCGGTCTTTTTGTCAACTATCTCAAACAGTTCGGCAACGGTTCGTCCCAATGCTTCATTCACCGAATAACCGGTTATCTTTTCAGCCATACTGTTCATAAAAAGAACATCGGTCCGCAAACCTGTCACAATAACCGCCTCTGCAATACTTGACGGTACGCAACGGAGTAAATCATTAATAGCCAAATCCTCAGACATCTCCCTGTATCGATCGTCGAAAATCGGCATAGTATTAGTGTGATATTTAGTCATAGTATTCCCCCACGAGTGATAGAATCAGTGCAAAACTTTTTCCAGATTTATCTATTAAAAAGTATTATACCATAAATTACTAAACTAATAAATTATAATATTATAAGTTTGGTTAATTTATATTAAGTTTCGCCAGCATTTTCTCTATCTCTTTACCATTTGACAGCAAAAGTCATATTTTTCAAACGGAGACACGGGGGACGGTTCTATCGTCTCGTCAAAGACACGATAAATTGCCTCACCGCAATATTTTTAACCGCCAAACAAAGCGCTAATTAGCTTAAGTTTTAATTTGCCAATCATTTTTTCACCCCCTTAATTAGCCATCAAAGACGCCAAGGGAGGTAAAGACTCTCTTGGCGGTTAAACCGTTCCCTGTTTCGGTGCCCTTGGTGATTGAATCACCGGACTTTCACTCCCAATTTGACAGCTGCGGTTTCAGCCGCTTGATCAGCAAGGAGGCAACGACTCCGCCGACTACGCCGAACACGACATGGGAGAAAGAGGTGATCCCCAAGCCTGAAGTAAGTACTACCAGGGGCAATTTGAACAGCAGCCCTACGGCGAAGTTCGCCGCCATTTTGGCCAGACTGGCAAGGGCACCGCAGATGGCCCGACAAAGGGGTTCTCTAGCTTATAGCTAAATAGCGGAGCCAGCAGGTCAAGCAGTATTCCCGGCGCAAAATAGCGGAAAAAGACAAACACGCCCTCTTTCCCTTCCCCCAGCAACATCGCTAATATGCCTGAAACTAAGCCCATAACAATCCCGGCGCCGAATCTGGGAATCAGCCCCTTACCCAGCACCATTATCCCCATCCAATAAATGCTGGTGTGCCCCGGCAGATGCAAAGGCAGCCTGGTTATATCCCTGGCCAGGGATATAAGTGTCCCAAACATGGTTAAGCGAAGTACATCAGCCAAACCGAGATTAAAGATAAACTTATCTCTTACTGGGGCCTCATCAGCCAATCTTTTTTTGCTGCATCCATTATTCGTTGCTCCTTTTTGCTGCTTATTGAACAGTTGCAAATTAAAATTAATTATGACAGCAATCAAATTAATTTTATTTCCTTTCGTGTTAGTTCGCTTACTTTTCACAAAATCTGCCATTCTTGCGGCTTGTTTATTCCAAGCAAGAAAAAAAGCGTCCAATATGGACACTCTCCTCTATTTCAAAAAGTTTAGATTGCGGGGTTTTTAAATTTATTGAATTCTAAATTTAATAGAAACCACTGCTCGTCCGGGTACGGGAGTGCCTTCTCTAATGGCCGGACTGAACTGCCAGCGACGGTAGACGCAGGAAACTGCGGACTGGTCTAACTGACTGTATCCCGAACTGCCGGCGACCTGGACATCTTCAATTGCCCCTTGTGCCGAAACAGTCACCCTTAGTTTAACCGTCCCCTCCCAGCCATTCTGGCGGGCAACATCAGGATAATCAGGATCCGCTTGCGCGGTAACGCCGACACCTCGTGACGGTCTGGGCGGACCGGCTACGCCTGTTCCTGTACCCGATTGTCCTGTCGTGACTCCAGACCCATCGCCGTAAGACCCAATCGTATTTGCCGTTCCGACTCCGGTACTGACCTGCGGAGGAGCCGCAAAGCCATCAGTAGCCACTCCTGCCGCAACCAGCGGCTGAATGGCAGATTGGGCGGCTGAAGGTTTGGTGGCGGCAGGTCTCGCTGAATCTACCGGCGAACTTACCTGCTGCGGCGTATCGGCAGGTGTATCGATAGGCTCAGGCGGTGTATAAAGCTCCGCCACTGTCACTTCCATATACTCAGGCTCAGGCGGACGGGCATAAGTAAGTGTTGTAGTGATTAATCCCAGAATAATCACATGAACCAGCACGGTAATGGTTAGCGGCTTATGCCATTTACGATCAAGCATAACTTAGATACCCCTGTCAACCGCTACCGACAATTTGGAAATGCCAGTCTTACGAATCTCATCCATAACTTCCACTACCGTACCGTGCCGCACTTCTTTGTCTGCCTTCAAATAGACTATTGGCTGTTTTGCCGCGGCAGCTGTCAACAGCGGCCGCAAATCCCCGGTTGAAACGACTCTGTCCCCGACAGCGATTTGTCCGTCCTTATCGATGATCACTACAATGTTGTCAGGCAAATCGGATGTTGCCGCAGCCTTAGGCAGGTTAACAGGCAACCCGGGATTCGCCATAATAAAGGTGGTGGACATCATAAAGAAAATAACCAGCAACATCATGACATCAACCATGGGCGTCATGTCCAAATGTACCGATACGGAACGTCCTGATTTCTTTAACGACACAGTGATTCACCTCTTTGCATTATTAACCTGATAATTTCCCGTGTCCGCCTTTCCACCATTTGCAGCAGCCGTTCCGCCCGGCTGCGAAAGTGGTTGTAGGCAATCACACAGGGAACGGTCACTAGCAGACCGGCCGCAGTATTATACAGAGCTTCCGATATCCCTTCAGCTAACATGTGGGGATCACCGAGACCGCTTAATGATGCGGCATGGAAGGTTTTTATCATACCTAATACAGTCCCTAAGAGGCCCATGAGCGGCGAAATGGTAGCAATCGTTGCCAAAATATACAGGTATTGTTCCAGCCGCGGCTCCATTACAGCCAACCTATCTTCAACTATAGTGTCAAATTGTTCCCCCTGCTGGCAGCTTTTCATTGCTTCCTGAGTTACTTCCATTAAAAAATTATCATTATTCCCCATGGTCATTGTAGCTGCTGCCGTGTCTTGTCCGGCAAGGGACTGCCTGATTTTGAGCATTACCGCTTTTTCTTCCCGCTCAATGCGCCGGTAATACCGCCAACGTTCGATAATGATCGTCAGGGCAATAATTGAGAAACCCATGATAACTAACAGTATGTAGCCGCCTTTGTCAAAGATGTACACGAAACACTTCCCCCTATTCCTTCGTCTGATAAGATTTATGCAGAGATTCCACCTACGGCGGCATGATCTTCCCTTTACAGTATTTTATCTACAGTATTTTATCAGCTTTAAATGTGACAAACTGAAATGCCAAAAGAGTATTCAACTTAATTTGACCGGCTAAGGCTTTCCTCATTGAGAGTACACCTGCCCCCAAACGGCCTGGCAATCTCCGCTATACTTAAAGAAACAAACAAATACTCACCCGGGTGTACTCATTTTTGTTTCTTTTAGTTTTATTCATTCTAATACGATTAGCAATTTTTGTCAATATTTTTTTAAATTCTTGTCTATATATAACTTATTCTTTTTACACGTTATTAAAGATATTTTTTTTAAAGGCAAGGGGACGATTCTTTAATCTCATAAAGAAGAGCGCGTCAATTTGACGCACTCTTCTTTATTATATAAGTTTTTTCCGCAATATTCAGCTGGGGTAAATATCTAAAAGCTATAAGCAGGTTATTAGAACCACTCCGTCTCCGGTTCCCACACCTTTGGTATTTACCTGGTTTATACCGCCATTGAAAGAACCGCCGCCTCCTCCGCCGCCGGCAACATAGCCGGAGCCACCGCCGCCGCCGCTGAAGCCGCCGCCACCGCCGCCGCTGTAACAGGACCCGCCACCGCCGCCGCCAAAGCCACCAGCCCCTCCACCGGAGCCGCCGCTTCCCCCGTTGCCGCCGGAAATAACAGCAATTCCCCCCAGGCCGGGATCAATGTTCGTAGCAGGAACAACAGCCGATGGTTTACCAGGTGCTCCCGGCGCCCCGTTACCGCTGATACCTGCTCCACCGCCCCCTGCGGAAAAACCAAGACTATTGCCGCCAACTCCGCCCTGCCCTCCAGTACCTTCACTGCCACCCGCATTGCCTGAAGCGCCGCTTTGTACCAACAGGGCGTCTACACCGGAAAAATTAGTGCCTGTTCCACCGCCGCCGCCGGCAGCAACCAACAGATTGTCCAGTGACACCGTCCCAGGACCACGCCACACAAAAGAACCTCCACCTCCTCCGCCACCTTTAGCGGCGGCGTTAGAGCCTTTACCCCCTACCAATACAGTCAATACTTCTCCCGGCGTGACGGTAAAATCCCCTTGCAGCGAAGCACCCCGACCGGGAATTAGAACGCGATCCCCCGGTATCAAATGAACGCTTTTGCCACCACCCGCTCCTATTGCCATAATGGCCACCGCAAATACGTCGAAAGGCACAGTAAAGGTTTGCCGGCAGCCTGTAAAAGAGAAAGCAGCAGTGACCCCCTCATTCAATTTACATTTTTTAGATTCCACAACAACACCTCCATGATATTTATGTTAATTTATCTTATGCAGGAGAGAATGGAGATGCAACGGAAATAACAAATAAGTCCGTACTACGAATAATAGTAGTACGGACTTGCTTATCTCCAATGGATTCTACCTGATAATCATTACCTCTGTAGCCTTAATTAAAGCTGAAACGTAAACTCCCGGCCGCAGACCAAGATCTCTTACCGAATCTGTTGTGATAATTGCAGTAATTTCACCTCCCTCGTATTCCATTACAACTTTTGCCATTATGTCGCCACACTCAACTCTTTTAATCATCCCAGGTATTTGGTTCCTTCCGCTTATTGCCATTCCGGCAGCCCTCCTTTTAAAATTGCCATGTGTCGCTTGTACTTTCTTTCGTAAAAATAATTACCGCATTATACAATATGTCAATCAGATAGACGTTGTTACCTAAAGTCAAACAAAATTAACAAAAAGCAACTAACCCCAATAAACAATTTTCTCGAGGCACGGGACGGTTCTTTCGTCTCATCAAGACGATCGCAACAGTAAGAGATAGTGAATTAATATCAATAACGATCTTCTATAAATTTGATAGCCTATCGTATTTTATAGCGTCTAATAATATATTAATAGTGAGCCAGTATTATGGGCTTCTAGGATTTAGGTAATGAAGTGAGGCGATTGGTTTGACCATATATGAACAATCTTTAAAATTACTTAATCAAAGACAAAAACAGCTTGATCCTGATAATTACAATATAGTCTTTATGGGGGATAGCTGGGTAGGTGATAAAAGTTATACAAGCAATGAAATCTTCAGGAGTGCCATGGAAGGAGCAAAAGTATACAATCCGTTGCTTATTTTACATGGGGGAGATCTTGTATTTAATGGCGAAAAAGAATTCCTTAAATTTTTTATCGATCCTAAGAATAATTTTGTACCCGATTTACCCCTTTTTGTCATCGCAGGTAATCACGACATGGACAGAAGGGTTACAGGCAATGCGGCTGTCGCTAATTTTAAAGCTTTAATTGGACCCTTACACTATACGTTAAATATACCGGATTATCGTTTCACACTTATTGTATTGGATTCATTATACCATTATAAATATTCAAATTATGGCTTAACTGACACTGAACTTAAATACCTTAGAGATAATTTGCAACATAGCTACCAAAATACATTTGTGGCTATGCATGCACCACCGGCAACAGACACGTGGGTTCCAGGGCCTGGAGACGATACCTATTTTACAATTGATAGCGAAGCATTTTTTAATGAGGTTGAAGGAGATGCAACAGCTGTACTTGTAAGCCATATTCACAAATTTGATACTACGGAATACAAAAATACCAAATTATACTTATCAGGCGGCGGTGGAGCCACATTATATAAAAATGCAATATTTCATATTTTAGTCATTACTATTAAAAAAAATAATGGAAAAAATGAACTTTCCTTTAAGGTCATTCCCATTGGCCGCGGATAGTCTGTACGAATTTCCATGCGCGGGCGTTATTCCATTAAGACGTCGGGACGGTTCTATTGTCATGTTAAAAAGAGTTCAGCAGATTATCTTACTCTTCCCTGGAGTTGGCTAACTAAAGGAGAATATATTTATGGCGCGAGACGATAGAACCGTCCCCATGTCTTGAAAATTAATATCCTCCCCGCCGAACCGGCAGGGAGGATATTTTTTGTACTTTATTACTTATCTTCCCGGTGAATAACCGCCAGGCAGCCTTGATTATTCAGATTCCGGGCGAAGCATTCGATGGCGATATCTGTTCCGGTCAATGTATGCATAAACATGCTCCGGTTGCCGACGGCAATGCTTTTGCCGGCAAACCGTTTGCCGATCGTATTTTCCGGAATGGTGTTAAAATAGCCGGAGAAAGGATAATCGTCGCTTGCTTCCTGATAGTAACGGTAACCGGGACAATAAGCAAACATCTGGTGCACTCCCTGACTGATCGCCAGGTACTGGGCGTCACCCGGTTCATAAAAGTACCAGGCCACACCATTGCTGCAAGGGTTAAACGGCAGCCGGAAATCCTTTATGCCGATCCCTTCTACTATGATTAAAGCAATTTTGTGGTGTCTCAGCTGATCCAGAATGTGAGCACCGAGATCGGTAATTGCTGCAACTTCACCCAGCGGTGTTGCTACCGGGATTGAATAACCGCAAGCCGGGATAGTCAGCGGCCGTCTTAAATCCGGGGTGCGAAAACAGAACCCCTCCCGGGCAGTAACAAGGTATTCCGGCAAGCGTTCGTCATCACCGGGCTTGCCATTAAATGCTTCAATAAAATCTTTTCTGCTGACAATGCGTTCAATCTGTTCAACGTTTTTTACATATTCCATATCACGATCACTAAGATTGTATAATCCCGCATAATGAGTCGCCCAATGGCTGCAGACAGCCAACCCGTCCAGCTTGCTCAGATCGATAAAGCCGGCAGCAGGCACTATGTCCCCGGTGCCGACAACAACAGGCACAAAGCCGGATTCTTGCGTAAATCTGGCAATTTCCGCAAAGACAGCGTCATACATTGCCTGCCGTTCTGCTTCAGTCGTTTTTATATAACGGGTGGCGAAAAACTGCTGCGCATAGCTGAGAAAAATAAATTGCGGGTCATAACTTTCCTGCAAAGCCAGTGCAGTGTCGGTAACCCAGCTATTGCTCTCGAGCGCAGTATCGCCGGGATAGGGATGCTTTTGCAATATGCCTTTTATCATTTGCACTGCCGGAGTATCGACGTCTATTTTTTTGCCTGTCTTAAGATCGAGAATGTTTTGCCATTCCCGCACATCGACGATGGCTACACTCATTATGAAACCTCCTTGGAGTTCCAATACACTCTTTCACCGCAGATTTTAATCTTATAGCCGCACACCTGGCACCGGTTATCCTGGCAGTGAAAGCTGTCCAGTATATCACCGCTGCACCCCAGACTCAGCCGCTCGATAACTTCCGCGCCGCACTGGGGACAAAGGGTATTAACCCAATCAGAACCAATAAAATTGTGAAAATAGATATATGGCAGAATTTTACGGCTGTTTTGCAAAGCAGCGTTTATGGCATCAACATTGGGATAGACCGCTTCTTTCATTTTATATTCAGGCTGCAGCCGGAATATATGCCACGGTATTTCCCGGTCAATACTGGCGATAAACGCAGCAATTTCCTCAATTTCGTGGTCGTTGGCCCCCTGGATAATCGGTGTGGAAACTTCCACATGATTGGTTGCCGCCAACCGTTTAATATTGCGCAAAACCGGCTGAATATCGGGAATGCCGATATACTGGCGGCAAAAATCGTCAGCCAGTCCTTTTAAGCTGATGTTGATAAATGAAAATACGGATGCCAACTGTTCGGTTGCTTCCTCCGTGGTATACGCATTCGTCAGACATCCCATGGGAATTTGTGCCTTTTGGGCTATCTGGGAGACCTCCATAAGTGTAGGCAGCGAAACGGTTGGCTCATTAAAATTAAATACTATATTATGACAACCTAATTTTTCCGCCATCCGCACAAGCTCGCCGGGAGTAAAATCGTACATAGAAGGCTGTATGGCGGCCGGATCTTCTTTAACAACATGGGCATTGATGCAATACTTGCAATCAAAATTGCACCCGGTAGTGCCGGCAGTCATGCTGCGGCTGCCCGGATAGGCGTGATAGAAAGGCAATGCCTCGATTTGTAAAGGCCCGTAAGTATACCACTTATTAGGAAAACGTTCTTTAACTACGTCCCCGTCCTGATAATACATACGGCAGACCCCATAATTATTATTATTCAGTTCACAACGCCGCTCGCAATAATTGCATTTCATAATCCAGCCCTCCCCTTCGTATAAAATTCCTTTGTCACATCTAATTGCAATCGGCAGCAAAGGGGGGCGGAATAGAGCAACTTGCGACAGATGGCAGCGAAATTCCGTCCCCCTTTGCTGCCAGACCATCTAAACTGTGTTTAATTCTTTAATGCGTTCCATATAGTCTATTCTATTCTGGCTTATTATGTGAATATCCAGCAGAACTTTTCAAACAAGTTGTGCACTTAATTCAATGTTATCATCTCGGAGGTATGCCAGTCAATCAGCAAACTGTCACCCCAGGCTCCGCCGGGATGGCATCAATGCGCCCACCGGTGCGCAACATATCCCTGATTGACGACAATTGACGGTCCAGCTTTTCCAACAACAGCAAATTTTTGCGTTCATGTTCAGATGTCACTATTACCTGGCTGATGCCCCCGTTTTGGATAATCAGCCGTTTATCGCCCATCAATGCCAGTATCGGATCATGAGTGGCCATCAGCACAATTTTTTGTTTGTCCACCAAAAGTCGCACTGCTTTCTGACGATCAATACCGGCATTCTCAATCTCATCAATAAGCACAATCGGCGATTTGCTCAAATAAGCCGTATCGGCAATCATCAATGAGCGCGACTGCCCCCCGCTCAACGCCGTGACCGGCGTATCAGGCAGAAACTTTTCGCCGGCCAATTCATTGGCTTTGGCAATAATATTGCCGGCTATTTCCGCAGGATTTTCTACCATCCTGCTCTCGGCATGCATACTGATGAATTCCTCTACGGTTAAGTCCATAATAAAGTTCATATTTTGTGACAGTTGGGCAACAAGTTTGTGTTCCACAGAAAATCGGCGCTTGGCGTCGGGAACCTGGTTATTGATCAGTATTTTCCGCTTAGTTGGCGTATCCCGCTGGGCAATCCATTCAATATCGGCCAGCAAACGGCTTTTGCCCGAACCCGTCGGCCCGACAATGCTGACTATTTCGCCTGCTTTAATTGTTAATAATAAATTTTCAGTGTTGCCGTCTTTATTATGCCCGCCGACAATAGTAATTGATTTTACCATTTCTTCTTTTGTTTGCATATGTTCCATCTGGATCATAAAAGTTATAAACTGGTTAATTATATCCTGCCGCGCCATTCCCACATCCTGGGAAACTTCTTCGTCAATGGCAGCAAAATACTCCCTAACCATGCTGCAGGCGTTCACCGGTATCGGCAGCACCTCAAAAAAATCCGTGGTATATGGATATGTTGCAAAAAGTTCTTCCATCGTCATCGTGGCAAGTTTTTCCCACATCTCAACCCCAACCCCTTCATTATTACAGCTGCACAAACCTCAATTCAGCTCCATTTTTTTCACATTCCCCATCTGAAAGTCCTCACCGATGCGGATTTGTCCCAAACAGTAAGAACACGTCGCGGCAGGCATGGAAAAGCGCAGCTGGCGGCCAATAAGAGTATCAAGGCTTGCCGCTGCCTGAAACAAACTGCTTGCCTCCTGGGCGCCTTGCCCGGTAATGCCGTTAAGATGGATAATCGTCGCTCCCGGATTAGCCTGCTTAACGCGAAAAGCAAATACTTCCCGTTCTCCCTGGGATACAATATCTCCCTTCGTAATAATGACGATGTCGGCGAGTTTAAGCATCGGACCGACTTTGCGCGGAGTGTGAACACCACTGAGATTGTCAATTACACATACCGCTAAGGCCCCGCGGATATGCGGCGAGCATCTGTTGCACAGGCCGGCGCTTTCACTGATTAAAATATCAAAACCTTTGCGGGTCGCCCATTCCAAACAATCCTCAATATTGCTGACAAAGAAATGATCGGGGCAGATATTGCCGGAAAGACCTGTTTTGGCAACTATGCCTTTCTTTTCATAAAGCTCTTGATCCTTGGTCGACAGGCAGTCGAATTTCACCACACCAATTTTGCGTTTAGACTGCAACGCCTCGACAATCTTAAGTATTACCGATGTCTTGCCTGCAGAGGGAGGTCCGGCAACAGTAATTAATTGCATAATCCTCCCTCCTTTACTGCAAGTATGGCTTTAGCATCCGCCAACTGCAATGCCCCCCTTTTCCACAAGTGAAAGAGGTGACCGTCCTACTTTGCAGCGATGGCTTGCCTGACAACGGTTGTTCAGTCTTTCGATTAAATCCTCAATATCATGTTCTTTAATGTAATCCCAGCCAAGCCACTTGAGTTTGGCCCCAGCAGGCATTTTGTTGTTTACAGCAGGGTGGACTGAAGGAAAATAGGCATCAGCACACAGCTGGCCGACTTGCCGGCTTGAAAGGAAAGCAATAAGTTCTTTTAATTCTTCGGCTTTACTGGCTTTAACCATGAAATAGAAGGGCATTACCAGCGCTCCTTCTTCCGGCCAGACGATCTCAATGTCTGTATCTGCGCTGATCGTATGCGCAAAGAAATCTCCCATAACATAGATTGGCGGTAAATCAGGTTTGTTGCTTGCCATGCTTTTGATCATCTGGGCGGCATGTGTTCCGCTGTGTATTGCCCGGCCAAGGGCTTCAATGCCGCTTACACCGTAATCTTTATAAATATTCAGCAGTACAACATCGCTGAAGTTGTCGCCGTAGCTGTTCATTACAACTTTGCCCTCGTATTCCGGCTGCAGCAGATCAGCCCATGTCTTCGGCACCGGCAGGTTGCCAAGCCGTTTCCGGTCAACCACCATTACCGTGGTGGTGAGGCTGACTACGTTGTAATTGCCATCCCTGTCAATAATATCTATGCCGGCAATCTGGTCATTCACCGCTTGCTGCGGCGTCATGGCATAAAAGCCAGTCTTTATAAACCTATCAACAAATCTCTCATTAAAGAAATGATAGCTTTTGGTCAATACAAGATCAGGCACTTCGTCAATATCCCGGTAATGGGGGATACATTCATTGATGTTTAAGAAATCATTGCAACATGACCCGGTATAATAATTGAGTAAAAAGGCGCTGCTGCCCTCCTGCATATGCTGCAGCACCGGCTGCAGTTCGCGCTCAAGGGGCACTTTCAATCCGCAGGGAATCTGCGCAATGAAGTTGAAATTTCCGGGTTTATTGACAACTATTGAAGACAGCAGACTTGTGTAGTTGGCAGCCTCTTCAATTTTTTCATTTAAGAGACCTACGAAAGCCTCGGCACCGATTTTTTTGGTTCGCAGCGCAGTTTTTAGTTTCAAAACCGCTCCCAGTTCATTCAAAGCCTCTTCCCCGGCAAATACGCCAAAGCCATTGTTAATAAAAATCTCCAGGGTTTCAGGGTGTTTTTTGATAATATCCTTAATGGTGCAATCAAGTAGATTTTCCATCGTTCGTCCTCCTTTTGCGCCTGATTCAAAATGCCAACCAGCCTCTGGCATCCGCACATTTTGAAGCGGCCTGTTAAGCTAAAGTCGTGGATTTGGTGAACACGATTTATTTATTTTCTATAATAAAC